>DASQZL010000298.1:0-2407 GCA_035638715.1 Balneolaceae bacterium | reverse complement strand
ACTGGCATGCAATGCACCGGCAGCGGCTATAGGGCCGGGAGTAGGAGGCACAAACACGTGCGTAGTATAAAGTCCCATGCTGAGGGCCATCGCATACAGAGCCAGCGACTGGCCGGTTTCCGAGGCAAGAGAACGGTTGAGAGGGGAGAGGATGACAAATCCGGAATCACAAAAAACCGGGATGGAGACGATGGCTCCGGTTATGCTCATGGCCAGGGCAGACCGCGCCTTCCCGATCCAGCGTATAATACGATTAGCAATAACGATGGTTCCACCGCTTTTTTCCAGCAGGGAACCGATAATAATACCCGAAGCTATCACAATGCCTATGGAACCCAGCGTGTTTCCGAACCCTTTGGTGATTGTCGAGATGGTTTTTTGCGCCGGCAAACCTGCCAGTAGCCCAACTCCAAAAGCAGCCAGCAACAACGTTATAAAGGGGTGTAATCTGACCCGTGCTGTACTGTAGATGATAAACAGAATAGCGGCGACCAATAATCCGATAAGAATATATCCCTGCACAATATCCCTGTTTAGTTAAAAAAGGCGTAAAAATGTTTGTGAGCAGAAAAAAGGTAAATCTTTCAGAAGATATTTATAAGATGGATATAATTGTAATTTTTTTTGAAATTACCAAACCTTCCCGGTATAAAAAGCTCATTTTGTTACGGAATTCATACCACTAAGATGGCATTGCTCTTTAAATACCAGCCTAAAATGAGGAGTAAATATTAGGTACGGACAAGCACTAAGCTCGTCCGTACAAATAAATGCCCGCCTTTTTCAAGGTCTTTTAACAAGGGGAAAGCTTTTATTTGTTATTTACCCGCTTGTCGTACTGGGCAAATATTTTACTAACCGCCTGATTGAGCTCTTTTCGCTTGTTTTTGGTATCGGTATGCAGCACATTGGGTTCATAGCCTTGCCAGACCAGCTGTCGTTTGGCCCGGTCGATCAATTCTATGACCAAGCCGCCTTGAATATTGGTATTAATGGAAGTTGAGGTACTTTGTTCATTTCCATAGTAGCCGTAGTAATAGCCGAAGTATCCTCCGAAACCCGGATAGAAAGGACTGTAACTCGTTGTCGTAGTCTTAATATTTTGGTTGGGCTTTACCAAAACATTGGCATTTACCAAAAGATCAGGATTTTGCTTGTTGAGCGTATATCCCCGCGCCTTCATCTGTTTTTGAATCGCATTTTTCAGCCGTTTTTGAATGAGGCTGTTATAGAAGAGCGGTTTCTTGCTGTTATTCGAGTTCCTTGCAAATTCATTCGCCCAGTAATAGGTTTTGTATTGATTAAAACTTACATCATGATCGTAGTCGGTAATGATTGTCGAAGAGGTGGCGCATCCAACAAAAATAAATCCGATAGCCGCAATTGCCAAATATTTTAAATATTTCATAATAATTTACCTTATGACTTATGTATGATTACAAAACGCTTAATATTGCATCGATGCTTTTGTGCGTCTTTGAGAAAAGTGAAGCTATCTCTATATTTTTTAACGTCTGAGTACCAATAGATTGTATAGACTTTTAAATATTTTTCAACACATTTCAACGTGATGAACGGTTAATAAATCCCTGAAAGGTTATGACGAATTTTGCCGATGACATCCCTTTGAGGACTCAGCATTTTGAATTGTTAAAAAGCGTTGATGCAGGACCATCATATAACCAATATCTATGCTCAAGATTCCGAATTTCAACTGCTGAATAGTTGCTAAACGAAGTTTCAATGCAGAAGATGTATCGTTGAGCAGGTGGAGTAGTGAATGACCAACTAAGGCCAAAACAATACAGTCATCCTGCACTTGATGCAGGATCTCACTAAGCTCGTAATCTCAGAAATAGCATGGTACTTGTTTCGAAAATATGACCTTCGCAAGATGAATATGTTATTTTAGTGAGTTTTCATGTTCATTTTTTCTTCGTTGAAAAAATGAACATGAAAATTCGCCTGGGGTTCCCGGATCCCCGGACTCGTTGTTTCATGGTCTGCTAATTGTTTCGTCTGAGGTAGGTTCACCGGAGTCTTAACGAAGGATATTTTTCGCTGGACAGGCAGTTAGGGAGAGATTTTCCCAAAAAGGGAAATTATTATGCTTTTTTTCTTTATCCGGTTTTGATGTTGAGATCATGTTTAACTAAGGAGGCGGCAGCTTCCAAATATCATTCTGGTTAAGTGCCACAGGGAGCGGCTACCTACCGGTTTTTGATATTAGATTTGCAAGACCTTCTGCTATGATCTACGCTGAATGTTTTTTCTTTTGTCCTTAATACTGCCAATATTTCTCTAAAAACCCATATAAAACCACACCAGCCGCAACAGAAATGTTCAGCGAATGTTTATGGCCGTATTGAGGAATTTCTATAAAAGAATCGATTTGCGGCAGCAATGC
>DASQZL010000297.1:0-4837 GCA_035638715.1 Balneolaceae bacterium | reverse complement strand
TACAATGAGACTATTGGATAGTGGCAAACATCAAATTTGAAAAACTTACTCGCAATCACAATAGACAAGAGTTTAATTGTGGAGAACAACATTTAAATAGTTATATCCAGCGATTTGCACGCCAAAATGCTAAAAATGATTTGGGAGAGAACTATATATTAACGAATAATTCGAAAGAAATACTGGGATTTTACACAATTAATACAGCAAGCCTGGATTATGAAGCCTACCCAGAAAATAAAGGATTGCCTAAATATGCGATTACAAGTGCATTAATCGGGCGATTGGCCGTTGATCGGAAATACCACGGAAATGGGTATGGAAAATTGCTTTTAATTGATGCCTTAAAAAGGATACTGAAAATTTCAGATGAAATTGGCATCCATTGTATTACAGTTGATGCAAAGGACAAGAATGCTAAAAAATTCTATACATATTTTGGATTTGACAAATTAGTAGATGAAGAAAAACATCTTTACATATCTATAGAAAAAGTCAGAAAATCATTTCTATAAATTTTTACCTAACGGACCGACATATGCTGCGTGCAGACCAACGTTGGTTCAAAAACAAAATGTACAACGGAAATTGAGGAATTAAAGCCCGCTATGGCCTTACCCACCGAAGCTGGCGCAAGCGTCCGCTTGTGCCAGTTAATAGAATTATCATTGACGGTAGCTATAGATCCAAATAGCTGGCGCAAGTTACAAACTCGGACCAGTTGGTGATTTTTCATATAAAAAAGGATAAGATACGCCCCTTTTTTATTTGCGCAGAAAAAATAAACTCAAGCGACTGTCGGCGGCAATTCTCTTTCATTCGGTCCCAGCCAGCCGCTTTCGGACAGATTTTTCCAGTGAAAAGCGTTCAGTTATGAGCGTTGAAAAAGAGTACAGGGCAAAAAATCGGGCGGGCATCGATTTTTCCTCTGTCCGCTGGTATTTAGTATTTACAATCCAAGCTTTTTCCAAAATACTTTTCTGCGGGGTCAAAATTGGGAAGGCTAAAAATGGATAGTCGTACCAGCTAAGATAAATCACAGGCTAAGAAACCCCAGGTCCGGGGAATCGCGGAAAAGGTGACCTGCAAGCAGTAAACGTTTAAAAGCAGCCGATGCAGTTAAAGATATATTCATACAACATCTACGATTCCCTGCTGCGTAATTTCGGCGCAGGTGAGGATGGGTCCGATATCACGTTTCTGGGTTTGCGCCCGAACTCAGCATCTCTTTAATTTTTGACAGACCAAAACCCCAGGCCTGCTCCAATTTAATTTTGGGCGGGATCGTCAATTCGTCCGAATTGATATGAATATCCAGCAAGTACGGTCCATCATGCTCCAGAGCCTCACGTATGGACTGCTTCAGCTCAGCCGGATCTTTTACACTCGCCCCTTCCGCGCCGAAACTTTGTGCCAGCAATTCATAATCCGGGTTGAGCAGATCCGTCTCGCTCTCCGGGTAGCCTTCTACCTCCTGCTCCATTTTGATAAGTCCCAGCTTCCGGTTGTTGAAAATAAAGACCTTGATCGGCAGGTTGTATTTCACCGCGGTCAGAAAATCTCCCATCAACATATTGAAACCACCATCACCGGAAAGGGAAATGATTTGCCGGTCGGGAAACGCCAGCTGTGAACCAATGGCACCCGGCATTGCAAAAGCCATCGAGGCGAGATTGAATGAAAAAATCATGCGCTGGTTTCCAGTAGGACGAAGATGGCGGGCTGCCCAAACCGTCACTTCACCCGTATCACAGCTAAAAACGGCATCATCATCGGCCAATTCCGAAATGGCCCGCGCGGCCGCCTGGGGATGAATGACCTCCGAATCGCGCGATATATCCGAGGTATAATTCAACCCTTCTTGCCAGCGATCGCGGGCTTTTTGCACCTTTTTCAGATATGAGGTATCCGTCCGCTCCTTTAATCGATCCAATAATTCGGAAAATACCGACTTGCAATCACCGATCAATCCATAATCACCCGGCGTTCGGCGACCTACCGCCGCACCCTTAATATTGATACGAATTACCGGCGCCTCCTCCGGGTACCATTCACGGTAGGGAAAATCGGTACCGGCGGCTACCAGAAGATCACATTCTTTTACCGCTTCAACCCCGCCACGGGCTCCCAGAAGGCCGAGTCCGCCCGCGCAATACGGACTGTCATGCGGCACAATATCTTTCGCCTTAAGCGAATAAATAATCGGTGATTTAAGATGATCAGCCAGTTGCATGAGCTCATCCCGTGCATTCCGGCAGCCGTTTCCGGCAAGAATTGCCACATTTTCGGCATCTTCTATCTGCCTAATTGCTTCATTTATCCGCCCTTCTTCCGGCAGGATGCGACTTCTGGGCGAGGAATCAACCGAAAAAGAACGGACTTCCGGAACTTTTTTTGACCCGATATCGTGCGGAATATGCAACACGGAGACGCCGTGCTGCGAAAGCGACGTATTGCAGGCTTCCAGTGCCACGCGGGGCATCTGCTCCGGATTGGAAACCGTCGTGGAATACAGGGCGACATCATGAAATAAATTGTGCAGATCTACTTCCTGGTGGTAACTGGAGCCTATTTCACTGGAGGGAATTTGCCCCGTTATCGCCAGAACCGGTGCATAATCTTTATGTGCATCGTACAAGCCATTTAGCAGATGGATGGCCCCGGGGCCCACCGTTCCGGCACAAACTGCCAGATTTCCGGTTAATTTTGCTTCCGCACTTGCCGCCAAGGCGCCTGCTTCTTCGTGCGTCACATGTATAAACCGGATAGCGTCCTGCTCGCGCATCGCCTCCACAAGCGGGTTGATGGCATCACCCGGCACCCCGTAAATATGATCCACGCCACACTGCTCTAAAATCTTCAATAGCTGCTCATATAACTTCATAAGTCATTTTTTAAATTTTCAGGAAATATTGCATATCTATATTATTTTGTCAAAACGAGACAGCCCAAAATAATGGTAATTTTTGTGAAAGGCATGTCTGCCATTTTTTATGACTTTGTGCAATCATCCGATTAGTTTACAATTTTTTACCGGTTAACGATAATATAATTCAACCGATATTTTCCAGTATTATCAAATGCGAGCAAACAGATTAAATTGGGTTGATGAGGTTATAAAAAGGGATATTCTATTTGTAATTTCGACGGGTGTTTTTAAATGTATTAACCTTAATTAATTTCACTATTGATTTCATCATCAAACGATGCATCCGGCCGCATACATACGGACTCCATACCCCTGCTGAGGATCTACAAAGATCCTTTTGTAATTTTTTCCGGCTTGATTTTGATTGTCCTTCTTTATCTCAAGCCCACACCCGCATCCCGGCTTTATTCTTTTATCCACTGGCCTACCATTGCCGCCCTTGCAGGATTATTGGCCATTACTACTGGCTTCAGCCAAAGCGGACTGATGGAATATGGTGCTGAACACCTTATCGAGATCCTGCATACCAAACAAGGGCTCTGGTTCTCACTGATTTTATTTTCGGCAGTCGGAGCGATGTTCCTCACAAATGATATTGTTCTTTTTCTGATCATCCCGTTCACGCTGCGCCTGCATTCGAAAATGCCGCTCAAAATACGTCCCCTGCTCATTATCGAAACCATTGCTGTCAACGCCGGGTCAATGCTGACGCCCATAGGCAATCCGCAAAACATTTATCTCTGGCAAAAATCGCATCTTTCCTTTTTTACATTTACCGGAGTAATGCTCGTGCCCGTACTCATTCAGATAATTCTGCTGCTTACAATCATTTCTTTTATAGGTGATAAAGGGGCGTTGAGCAAAAAAATATCTTTTAGTCAGGCAAAAAATTACTATCCGCTTGCTTTAGTATCCGTCATGCTGCTTATTGGATATCTCATTGCCAATCGCATGGGGAGCGGTCTGTATGCTGTCGGTTTTATACTGATGTTTTATTTACTTTTTTACCGAAAAATATTTCTTTCGATTGACTGGAGCCTCATCGTCCTTTTTCTATTTCTGTTTATCGATGTAGGGATAGTCACGCAATTTTCTTTTGTAAAAACATTTAGTGCCTCTCTCAATCTTTCAAATCCGCTGCATGTCGCAGGCGCAGGAATTGGCTATTCGCAGGTTATCAGCAATGTACCGGCCACCCTGTTGCTTGCCCATTTCACCCGTCAGTGGAAATACCTGGCCTGGGGCGTCAATATTGGGGCCAACGGCCTGCTGATCAGCTCCTTTGCCAATTTCATCGCGGTGCGGTTAGCCCATTCCCAAAAAATAGGCTGGGTTTATCATTACTATGCCATCCCTTTTCTGGTGATTTCGGGCGGACTTGTCTATTTATGGATATCTTTATTCGGCATGTATTAACAAGAAATAGCTGTCAACCGGTAATGGGCTCCGCCGGTTCACTCTGCCAACAATTCCTCATAATCATCTTTCATCCACATAAGTTGCGTCCCGCTGGCAATCAGCGCCGCGACCATCAGGGCTTCGGTAATTTCATTTTTGCTGGCCCCGGCTTCCTGCGCGCCCTCGATATGAGCGATGGTGCAGTGACGGCAGCGCCGCGTTTCAGCGACGGCTATTGCTACAAGTTCCATGGTCTTATCGTCCAATGCACTTTCATCCTGCAGAGCGTCATGGAACGTTCGCCATTCATCCCCGGTATTTTCTGTGTTCTCCTCAAACCAGCGATCACTTTGGCCGTTGCCGAGCAGATCTTCATAATCATCCAGCATCCAGTGCAGTTCCGTGCCGCTTGAAATCAGTGCCGTAATCATGAAGGCCTCCGATATTTCCTCTTCGGATGCGCCAAGCTCTTTTGCTTTTTTGATATGACCTTTAGTGCAGTACGGGCAA
>DASQZL010000296.1:0-2880 GCA_035638715.1 Balneolaceae bacterium | reverse complement strand
ATTTTTTAGCGCCTTCTCTTTGGGCATCGCTTCAGTGGGACACAAAAAATGTGTTGAAAACTGTGGAATACTTGACGGCCCGGCAGTATATAAAACCAGAAAGGGAGTTGGGATACCCATGCAGCTCAGACTCGATTGGCGTCCGTTTAGATTTATAGGCGTGGGCGTTCTTGGAATGGCGGATATAAATTTTATCAAATCCTTTGGCTCGATTAACCTCAATGTGCAGGCCGGTTATTTCTGATAAAATTTTGTCCGATGTTTTTAAATCAAGCCGTCTTACTATTTTTGTTACCCGTCATGATTTTATCTATCTGCAAGATCAGGAAAAAATATGAGAACCATAACTATCCGGATTGATACTACCCTTCCCTCCTCACGTTTTCCTCTTTGAATTGTCAAGGATTTATTCAAACGGCATTTCTTCTTTTGAGTTCAAAAAAACAGTCTGCCGCTGCCTTTGCATCATTCAGGGCATCATGCGATTCGTTAAAATTGTCCTCGAACAAATGATCATATAATTCCCCGAGTTTCGGCCATTTATAACCATATTTACCCGGTAATTTACAGACATTTGTTCCGACTTTCTGAGTACAAATAAGCGTCTTCCCATCAAAATAATCGTCGATCTCAGCGCGAAGTAATTCGGAACGAACTACTTTTTCATCAAAATTTAAATTATGAGCTATAACATATTTAGAACTTTTTATTACTTTGGTGAAACGGCGCAGAATGGCTTCGATATCGGATCCATTAGCTTTAGCATAACGAGTAGAGATGCCGTGAATCTTTTTTGATGACCGGGGAATACGAAAGCCGTCGGGTTTGATGATGTACGATTTTGACTCCAACAGATTTTCTTGTTTATCATAGGCGTGCCATCCAATCTGAACAATTCTTGGCCAGTTTGATGATTTGCTGATCGGAGCCTTCCAATCGTTCGGTAAGCCTGTTGTTTCGACGTCAAATACTAAATATTCGATATTTTTATTCACATCATTGGTTTTTTTGATTTTTACCCATTCTTAGCTATGCTAAATATTTCTTACTGAGATGAATTCCAAATCGTCTAAACTTAAATATAATAATAGCAACAGCGCTAAAATCCACACAAGACAAAATAATCCATTTTAAAGCAAAATACCTCTTTTTATTCTGCGAATAGCAGAAATTTGAACTTTTTATTTTGCCTTTGGAAAAAAAGACTTTAGTGATCAATAGGAAATTAAACTAATGATTTTTTAAAGTTCCAACTCAGAATTTGTCGGGTGAACCGAGTCCCGAAGTACAGCCTATGCAGCTATTTCTAACCCGGGGTCATCGGTTCTTTTAGCACGGACATGATCCTTCAAAACATTAAAGCTCGGAGGACAGGAAATCCGACTGCAAGCCCGGGGGTCGAGGTGGCGAATAATTTCCGATCAAAAACAGTACGGAGCGATCACGTGCGCACCGCCCAACCGATTTTCAGATTGCATTCGTAAATTAAAACCTGCATTTGTTTACCGCTCCGGGCTCCGACCAAATGATGTGCAGGAGATTTTCGGCTGATCATTTTGCCCATCATTTAAAAGATGAAGCACCTATTTTTAATAAGGTTTCCACTAAGCAATTCAACTAAAAACGAAATCTCTCAAGCCTTTTCTCAAACAGATTAAATCTGTAAAATGGTTGAAATATTATGCCGTAATAATTTACGAAATTTTTTTTATTTCAATAAAATATTCAGTATTTATATGCTGTTGCGCTTTAAAATCAATTATACTGGCAGGGAATAAAAAGGCTATATACACGTTTTTACCATAAATTAAATTATTTAAAACTCCGCCTCATGGCCGTAACGCGCCTTTCCTTTCAAAACCGAACACAGAGTAATTTCAAAAAAGACTTAAGAAAAAAAGTAAACGCCTATTTTGAGCGTAATAACCTGTCGAAACACGCAAACATGGCGATGTTCTTCAAAACGGGGGTTTTGCTCACGCTTTTTTTCGGAGCGTATGGAATAATTATTTCAGGAATCGCTTCCCCCCTCATTATGCTGGGGCTTTGTTTTGTGATGGGTATCGGGATGGCTGGTATCGGATTTTCTATTTCTCATGATGCCTTGCATGGTGCTTATTCAGCCAATAAGTATGTAAATAAAATATTAGGCTTGACTTTTGATCTTATTGGAGCAAACGGTTACATCTGGAAAATCACTCACAATATCATCCATCACACCTACACGAATATCCATGAACATGATGAGGATCTGGAGGTAGCGGCCTTCATCCGTCTTTCTCCGCATGCTAAACATAAAAAGATTCATCGCGTACAGCACGTTCTGGCATTTGTGGCCTACAGCATGGCCACTCTTTTCTGGGTTTTTGTGAAGGATTATAAATATTTTTTCAAAGCAAATCTTGGTCCTTACGAGAATAAATCACATCCAACCTCAGAGTGGGTTAAATTATTTGTTACAAAGATTATTTATTATTCCTATATGTTAGTCGTGCCTTATTTGGTACTCTCCATTCGTTGGTGGCAGCTTTTAATCGGATTTCTGGTTATTCATCTTTCGGCGGGTGTAATTTTAGGCGTTATATTTCAGCTGGCCCACGTTGTAGAAGGCACGGAGCACCCCACCGAAAATGCCGAAGGAAATATTGAGAATGCCTGGATGATTCATCAGGTAGAGACTACCTCCGATTTTGCCCATAGCAACAAGCTGCTTTGTTGGTATATTGGCGGACTAAACTATCAGATTGAACATCACCTTTTCCCCAAAATTTGCAGCATCCATTACCCTGCCATTAGCGGTATTGTTCGTGAGGTCACCGCAGATCATAACCTCCCCTATCATTACCAGGAAACACTGATGAAAGCTATCCGATCGCACTA
>DASQZL010000295.1:0-7464 GCA_035638715.1 Balneolaceae bacterium | reverse complement strand
ATAGATATTACCTATGTTAGGATTAAACGCAATGTTTGATGGCTGAGATTAAATCAACATATAAAACGGATGTTCAAACGGTAGCCTTACCTGCCGATCAGCAGAGAGAGGCGGATCAACTTATCGAGATATGTCGCCGCCATCTCGACTCTGTAGATGAGGATATGATTCGTAAAGCTTTCAAGCTCTGTTATCTTTCGCATAAAGGCGTAAAGCGTGCATCGGGCGAACCGTTTTATTATCATCCGCTGGCTGTGGCGAAAATAGTAGCATCGGAGATTAATATTGACGATGTATCCGTAGCAGCTTCATTGCTGCACGATACGGTTGAAGACACCGGAGTGAGCCTGGATGATATACGTGGAATATTCGGCGATACGGTCAGCCATATTATCGACGGCGTAACCAAGATTTCGGGCGTGTTTAAAAGCCGGAACACAAAGCAGGCAGAGACGTTTATGAAGCTCCTGCTCTCCATGGCTGAGGATATCCGGGTGGTGCTCATCAAATTTGCCGACCGTCTGCATAATATGCGTACCATTCAGCATCTGTCGCGCGAAAAGCAGCTACAAATTGCGACCGAAACGATTGAACTGTATGCCCCTCTCGCACACCGGTTTGGCTTGTATAATATCAAGAGCGAGCTGGAAGATCTTTGCTTTAAAGTCATTGATCCGAATTCGTACCGATTTATCAGTCGAAAGCTCCGTGAAAAAAAAGAAAGACGGCAGGCCTTTATTGAGCAGTTTATGGAACCGATCCGTGAGGAGCTGAAACGCAAGGGCTTTATCTTCGAGATTAAAGGTCGTCCCAAGCATATTTATTCTATTTTCCGCAAGATGCAGCGGCAGCAAAAACCATTTGAAGAAATCTACGACCTTTTTGCCATTCGCATTATTTTGGAAGAGCCGCACACCAAGGAAGACTGCTGGCAGGTTTATTCAATCATCACAGATCGCTATACACCTATTCCCAAGCGGTTTCGCGATTTTATTTCCGTCCCCAAAGCCAATGGCTATCAGTCGCTGCATACTACCGTTATCACGGAACAAGGCCGAAAAGTGGAGGTGCAGATTCGAACCAGACAGATGGACGATATCGCCGAGCGCGGCGTTGCTGCGCACTGGAAATACAAGGAAAATACGGGCGGTTCTGAAACACTGGACAAGTTTGTAAGCTGGGTGCGTGATGTGCTGGATAATCCCCGGCCGGAAGCGGCAACTGAGTTTGTCAAGGATTTCCAGCTAAACCTGTACCAGGATGAAATTTATGTTTTTACCCCGCAAGGGGAGTTGCGTACGCTGCCCAAAGGGGCAACACCGATTGATTTTGCTTTTGATATCCATAGTGAAATTGGGGAGCGTGCTGTCTCAGCCAAGGTAAATGGTAAAATGAAGCCGTTGCGCGAGCCGCTCGAAACGGGCGATCAGGTGGAGATCAATACGGGAAATAAAATCAATTTAAATCCCGACTGGATTAACGACGTCGTCACGCACAAGGCACGCTCACGAATCAGACAGTATATAAAACAGGAAGAACGAAAAGTAGCTGATGAGGGGCGTGAAATTTGGCAGAAGCAGGCAGAGCAGAATAATATTGAAATCTCTGAACAGGAACTCACTAAACTGTCACAGAAGTTTGGATTTGACTCAAATCAGCAGTTATTTTACCAAATCGGCAAAGGCGGCTTTGAAGTGCGGAAATTGGTGGAAGCAGCAGTTCATTACAAAAGTAAAGGGCATTTCAATGTCGATGATTCCGAGCAGGACGAGCAGCGGGATGGAAAAAAATTACAGGAAACATATATTAACGCTGCCCGTTCAATAAATGAGGATAATGCACTTATTGTAAATGGTGAGCTGACGGATGTAAAATATTCGTATGCAAACTGTTGTAATCCGATACCGGGAGATGATGTGATAGGGTTTATCAGCCGAAACGGTGATGTAAAAATTCATCGTTCAAACTGTAAAAATGTCCGCCACCTCATTCAAACAGAAGGTGAACGCATCGTTGATGTCTCATGGGCACAGAACATAGATTCGTATTTCCTGGGAGCTGTAAAGGTGATTGGAGAAGATCGTGTAGCAATGGTCAACGATTTAACGGACATACTTTCAAAGTCACTTAAAACAAATATTAAAAGTATCAATGTTGATAGTGCAAGTGGAATGTTTGAAGGTATCTTAACCGTTATGATAAGTGATATTGATCATCTTGACCGTATAATAAAAAAACTTCGTACGGTTGAAGGTGTAAAAAGTGTTTATCGTTACGAATAACCTTTAAATTTAGAGAAACTTGAGCGCAAAAAACCTTCCGATTGTTGCTTAAGGATGGTTGTTTAATGATTTATTGACAAAAAATTTTATGATATTTGTCAATATTTCCCTTGAATAGCATCTATCGGCAATAAATTGTAATTGCAATTATAAGATGGGAGGTATTGTATTTTAACAACTAATCAATGTAATTTTATCCATTGTTAAAAATTGTAAAATTTTTCCTAATGTTATAACGTTACTCATATAGAAAAGGAAACTAATTTTCTAAGCATAAGGTTGTTAAAATTATTAATTTAAATTCAGAGATGTTGAAAAATTATATTATTTTATGATTACTTACACGAAGAGAGACCTCGTAAGAAAGGTAGCAGAAAAAATGGATGAACCAATGGTTCAGTGTGAACCGTGGGTGGATGCGGTGCTGGACGCCATACGTGATACGATGATGGAGGCGGATCCAACATGCCGTATTGAGCTACGTGGTTTTGGCGTATTTGAAGTCAAAGAAACAAAAGCTAAACCAAAAGCCCGTAATCCGAAAACAAATGAAGAAATTTTTGTTCCGGCACATCGGAAAACTCATTTTAAACCCAGTAAAACTTTAAAGGAATTTTTGCGAACACCTCTAAAAGAATTGAAAGAAAACGATAGCTGATCTTGGCAGAATACGGACGAATTATAGGAATCGATGTGGGGACTAAATGGGTTGGACTTGCCCGGACCGATCTGTTACGGACTATAGCTAATCCTATTGGTACTTACCATGTAGACCATGTTTTTGATGAGCTTGAAAAGCTTGTCAAGGAAGAAAACGTTCAAAAATTGGTAGTGGGTTGGCCCTTAACTCCCAAAGGAGGAGAGGGCCGTGCTATCAAAATGGTGGAACGATTCTTAACCAAATTGCGTCTTCATTTCTCAGATATTGAAATCGATAAAATCGATGAACGTTATACCTCGAAAGAAGCAGTGGCAGCGATGGTTGAAGCGGGGGTGCCTAAAATGAAACGCCGCGAGAGTGATCGGGTAAACCGTGCGGCGGCAGCTATCATTCTCCAAAAATATTTAGAACAAGAAGGATAAAAGTATTTATGGGTCTTTTACCTATTGCAACGTATGATGATGATGTTCTGCGCGAGAAAGCAGTTCCCATCGAAGAAGATAGCGACGAACTTCAAGAACTTATTGAGGATATGTTCGACACTATGTATAACGCTAACGGAGTCGGACTTGCAGGCCCGCAAGTGGGGGTGCGCCGGCGGATATTTGTCGCCGATGCAGATGCCTATGGCAAAAAAAAAGACGAAGAACCGGAATACGGTCCGCTGGTTTTAATTAACCCGTCTATTCGTTTACAAAGCGAAGAGGCGGTAACCATGGAGGAAGGTTGTCTAAGTATCCCTGAGGTACGCGGCGAAGTGACGCGGCCGGAGGCTATCACGGTGTCCTTCAAAGATCGTGATTTTAATGATCGTACGCTTGAAGTTGGCGGCGCTTTAGCGCGAATCATTCAGCACGAAATTGATCACCTCAATGGTGTGTTATTTATCGACCATCTTTCATATTTTAAGCGAAAACTTGTTGCCCCGAAGCTTAAAAAATTAGCCGAAGGGAGCAGGGAAATTGATTATCCCGTTGTTTCAAAAGAAAGTTGATAATACTTATTCCGATTTTTTGCGATGAAGATTGTTTTTATGGGGTCGCCTGACTTTGCCCTTCCAAGTTTGGAAAAATTGCATGCTTCTGCTCACGAGATTTCGGCTGTTGTAAGCGGCAAGGATAAACGTCGCGGTCGCCGTTCCCGGCCCACTCCAACTCCAGTCAAAGCCAAAGCCCGGGAGCTTGGGCTGCCTGTTATTGAAGTCGAAGATTTGACAAGTTTATCTTTCGCTGAAAAACTCAAATCGCTCTCACCCGATCTCTTTGTAGTAGTTGCCTTCCGCATTTTGCCTTCCAGCGTTTTGAAAATTCCCTCGATAGGTGCCATAAATCTGCATGCTTCACTGCTTCCCAAATACCGGGGAGCTGCGCCAATCCACTGGGCAGTAATGAATGGAGAAACAGAGACGGGTTGCACGATTTTTTGGCTTGATAAAAATGTGGATACCGGCCAAATCATGTGCCAGCGTTCCACCCCGATCGGGGAAAATGAGACTACGGGCGAAGTTTACGAGCGCCTGAAAGAAATGGGGGGCGAGTTGTTAGCTGAGGCCGTTGAATCGATTGAAGATGATTCATTTACACTTCGTAAACAGAATGATGAAGAAGCAACCCGGGCTCCCAAAATTTTCTCTGAAGATTGCAAATTAAACTTTGACAAGCCGGCAATTCAGGTGCATAACAAAATACGGGGCCTGAGTCCCATCCCGACAGCCTGGGCAAAGCTTGACGGATTACGCTTAAATATATATCGCTCCAGGGTAGGCCCCGACAAAAACCTGCCGCCTGGAACATTACGTATGTATAAAGACGATCTACTGGCAGGATGTGCAGAAGGTACCGTTATCCTCGATACTGTTCAGCTTGAGGGGAAACGAAAAATGAGTGGTAAAGATTTTATGAACGGATATAACGGACCGGGATTATTGCATTGAATTTGTTTCATTGAGCCGTATCAGACAGGTTGCCTTTTGTTTTAATGAAATGGAATTGATAAAATAACTGTTTCTTCAAAAGGAATTCATAATTGAATACTATTTTAAGCGACTGATAATTATTCGCGTTTACAAAATTTTTATTATTTTCTCTGCTTACTTTGAATTCAACCTAAAACCAAAGAAAAAATAAGCTTATGGCAAAAATTAATGTAGGTATTAACGGATTTGGGCGCATCGGAAGATTAATGACCCGTTCTATCCTAAAATATCACGAAGATGAAATAAATATTGTTGGAATTAATGATATAACTGATGCGAATACCCTTGCGCATCTTTTTAAGCATGATTCTGTGCACGGTCCGTATGAGGGCTCTGTTAGCGCAACGGATGATTCCATTACTATTGATGATATGAAAATTGGCATCTCTTCAGAGAAGGACCCGGCGAATCTAAAATGGGATGAGCGGGGCGCTGATATTGTCGTTGAATCTACGGGACTTTTCCGTAAACGAAGCGATGCTGCCAAGCACCTGGAAGCCGGAGCTGAAAAAGTAATTATTTCTGCACCAGCTCGAGGCGGTGATGTACCTACGGTTGTACTGGGCGTGAATGAAGAAATCATTAGTGATGATATCCAGATTTATTCGAACGCCAGTTGTACGACCAACTGCTTGGCCCCAATGGTTTATGTTTTGAATGAAGAATTTGGACTGGAAAAAGGTTTTATGACAACCGTTCATGCTTACACAGGTAGCCAACAAATTCTTGACGGCCCACATAAAGATTTGCGACGGGCTCGCACAGCTGCTCAAAATATTGTTCCCACAACTACAGGAGCTGCAAAGGCCGTTGGAGAAGTTTTGCCCGAACTCGATGGAAAATTAGATGGTAGTGCCATGCGCGTACCTGTAGCTGATGGTTCCATCACTGATTTGACAGCTGTCGTTGAACGCGAGGTTACCGACCAGGAAGTAATCGATGCATTCAAATCTGCAGCCGAAGGGCAGCTCAAAGGGGTATTGCAGTTTTCCGAGGATGAGTTGGTATCAACCGATATCATTGATAATCCTCATTCTTGCATCTTCGATAGCAAGATGACCAAAACAGATGGTAAGCTGGTCAAGATTATGGGATGGTACGATAATGAAGCGGGTTATTCTTCGCGAACAGCGGATCTCATTACCAAGATTGCATAATTTCTTTTGTTTGATGTGTCAAGTATAGAGTGTGCTACACCTTTAAGTGTAGTACACTTTTTATTTTTTATGCATGGCCTGTCTGTGGCGCAAAGCCACCTTTTTGCCAATGTAATTTGAAGATTGCTTATGTTGGTAATTATGGATCACTTAATTTAGTGGTTACGAACAATATGATTTCGATCAAATCTTTTAAAAAGCAACAAATATTTTGTTTTAAATGGAAAAAATAAGATTTTAACAGTGTAATACGGGGCGTGGCGCAGCCCGGTTAGCGCGCGTCGTTCGGGACGACGAGGTCGCCGGTTCAAATCCGGCCGCCCCGACTCATTTTAGGTGCTTTATTTGTAAAATTGTAAGAAGGGTTCGGCTTCTCTTACTTACTATAAATTTTTTGTAAAAGCGTGTTTGTCCATCCTTGTCAATTATCATATTAAGGGCATATTAGGTTAATTTATTTGCTTCTTATAAACAGGTGGAAATAGGTGGGAGGCAAGGTTATTTCTTAGGAATCATAACGATTTAAAAAGGATATAATCGTTAATTTTGGAACGGAATAACAGTTTTTTCAGAAGAAGCATTAATAAGATGGTTTAACATTTGGATGATTCAGTAGATAAAACGGCGGTTTTATATTTTACCCGATCTGCAGGCGAAGAAGCGCAGGAAAAGCTTTTTTGTAATGATGGTAACTATGCCCGGAACAGGGCCATTGCACGAACACTAATCAGTCATACGTATGAACAGATTCAGGCGTCTGGTTTGCCCATCGAAATATGTACTTCAGACGCTCAGCGAGGACGAACTTTTGGAGAGAAGCTGGCTCACGCTTATCAGGATCTTTTTGACAAAGGATACGAAAATGTCATAGCCGTCGGCAATGACTGCATGCAGTTATCGGCTGAAGTCCTGCTAAATGCAGCACATCTTTTAGAAAGAAAATCTCTGGTTATCGGTCCTGCTGTTGACGGCGGCGCCTATTTAATCGGCATCAAACGCGAAGCGTTTTATAAGGATTTTTTTATTGATCTTTCCTGGGAAACTGCCGGACTTTTCGATGATTTTAAGCGGTATGCGGGGTATTACGACTTGGCATTAGCGCAACTTGGTTGCTTCTTTGATATTGATGATGAGAAGGAGCTGCGTGTCTTTATTAAATATTACAGCAGTATCGGTGCATACTTTCACCTGATTTTGTTGTTGCAGAATATCCTGCAGGCGTCGGCTGTTGTATACTATTCATATCTGTTTCCTCTGCTTTTTCTCAATTGTCATTTCTGTTTCAATTACCGTGGCCCTCCTGCATAAATGACAACAATTCGTCCTGATTGATTTATCGCCAATACTTAAGACACATTTTCGGTGCAGTCTAATTTATTCATATTGATT
>DASQZL010000294.1:0-3250 GCA_035638715.1 Balneolaceae bacterium | reverse complement strand
TTTTGCAAAAGGGAATCGGTATGAAAGTTTTTGGTTCACACAAGTAAGACAATCATCCGGCGGATTCCTTACAGAAATTTTTTAATATTTTTGAATGATGACTATACGGCTGAAAAAATCATTCATTTTTGATATTTTAATTTATTAATGGGCTTTGCAATACTAAAGATTTGGTCATTCCGAGGATTCCGACAGCCGTCGGGAGACGAGGAATCTCAAATGTGGTCTCTGATAATCCCTTTTCAACGATGACAAACGGTATTATCGCTTGAGATCCCTCTCCGTCATCGGGCGGATCGGGATGACATATGGGTTTCTGCAAAGGCCTCTTATTAATGACATTTAACGGATGTCATCTGTTATGAATCATTTAACGTTTGAATTTCGTATAATGATTTTAAATAGGTTGATTTAAAAACTGGAGCGGTACCATAGAAATACTAAAAAACCAATAATACTATGTTTGAACGATTGAAACGGGCTTTAAAATCGATATTCGGCGGATTTGTTAGTTCAATGGAAGATCCCAAGCTGATTCTTGAGCAAAATATTCGGGATCTTAATGATCAGATACCACAGATGAATGAGAATATTGCGACGGTTAAAGCCAACAGGAATCTGCTGGAAAAAGAGGTAAATAAACTGGAAAAACGAAGCCGTGACCTGACGGCAAAGATAAAATCAGCAATTAATGCCGACCGCGATGACATTGCAGAAGGTTATGCGATGCAATTGGAAAAAACGAAGGAAAATTTAAAAAGTACGAAAGAACAACTTGAGTTTGCCGAACAGGCCTACCAGAAAGCACTCAAGGTGAAGAAGGCATTTGTTCGTGAAAAAGATAGTAAAATCCAGGAAGCAAAAGAGGCCCTCCGCGCTCATGAGCGGGCTGAATGGCAGGGAAAAGTGGCTGATGCGCTTGAACAGTTTGAAACCGGCGGCCTTGACCAAACGCACGATGAAATGGTCGGGCGGCTTAATGAAGAAACCGCCAAGAACGAAGCCCGTATGGAGCTGGCCCTCGACAGCATGGATACTGCGGAAATGGAGATTGAAGCCAATGCCGAAAAAATGCGGGCGTCAGAATTAGTGAAACAGTTTAAGGCTGAAATGGGTAAAACAGATAACGAGCCAGCCGAAAAAACCGGTGAAGAATCAAAGCAGCGTGTTGATTTAGATGAATCTGATTCATCAAAAGAAAAATCATCCGGCAAGACGGTTGGCAACAAAGATCGAACGAAATCATAACTGAAAAATGAGCAGAGACAGCCGTAAAAATCGTGAACAGTTAAAGCAGGAGTACAAAGAGCATTTTCGTAAAATGCGGGCGGCAAAAGAACGGTTCAAGCGAGTCCAAAAAAAGAAAAATATCGTTGATGCTCTCAGGGAAATGGATTCCTCGGAATTAATGGAATCATTTGATTCTTTCCTGTTTGAAGTTCAAAGTAAAGTGGCTCGCGCTGAGGCCCGGCTCGATGTGGCCCTTGAAGGCTTGAATGCGGAGTCGGATCATCCCGTGCAGCAAGCCGAAGCTGAAGAAATGTCGAATCGGGCGAAGGCGAAAGAAACCCTGAGGCAGGTAAAGCACGAAATGGGGTTACTGTACAGTGAACTTGAGCGTGACGCTGAAGCGATTAATGTAAATAAGACCGTGGGTGCCAAATCTCATGAAGGCGAGCGATCTGCATCAGATAAAACATAAGGTGTCTTATGGAATCTTCAACAACTGAAATCCCCGTAAATTATACCAGGGAGGCTTTTACTCACCCCATCAATCTTGGTGTGCTGCTGTTGGCCACAATACTCGGATTCCTCGCAGGAAATCTGGGTATTCCGGTAAGCCTGGTGTTAACGATGGTTTGTGCTACTGAATTAATATATCTTGGGGTGGTTCCCCGTTTACCGCGATTCCGCGAGGTAATTAAGCTGCGTAAATTAAGTGAACATGACACGGAAAAAGATGAACAAAGATTATTTAAAGGACTGGGGAATAAAAGTAAACGGCAATATCTGGTGCTGCGGCACCTGGTGAAATTGATAAATCAGAATTTTGAGAAACTTCCCTATAGTTCACAGGGATTGCTCGAAAATATTCGTAATAAGGTGGACGATCTTTTAAGCAAATATTTGACGCTGCTGGACCTGTACAAACGGTATGAATTATATATGAATACTTCCGTTGAAGATCGCCTCAAGGAACAGGTGGAACAGCTGGAAAAAGAAATTGGTGAGGTGAATTCAGAACAGCTGAAAACGACCAAGCAGCGCCGAACACGAATACTTAAAAAGCGGCTCAAAAAATTTGAAATCGCAAAAGAAAAATATTTGATTTGTGAGACGCACCTCGAAACCATAGAAGATACCATTCAATATCTTTATGAACAGTCGATGACAATGAGCAATCCCGAGGAAATCGGATTCCAGCTTGATAATCTTCTCGAAGAGATGGAAGAAACAACAGCAATTATCAATGATCTGGATGAAGAAACTTTTTCCGTTAATTCGGAGTTCGATGAGCAAACACTTGATGCAGAGCTGAAGAAAGCCGAAGAGCAGTCGTCTAAAGCAACTTCACAACGAATCAAACAATAGAATTTATGAGTTACGATGCATTGCAGTATCAACTAAAAGACAACGGCGTTGCCATTATTACCGTTGAGAGGCCCGATAAGTTAAATGCATTAAATGAAGTCGTTTTAAATGAATTATCCGAAGTATTTCAGAAAGTAAATGGAAATCAAAAGATTAAGGGCGTAATTATTACGGGTGCCGGGGATAAGGCGTTTGTGGCGGGAGCCGATATAAAAGAATTACAAGCCCTGGATGAACACGACGGACGAATGACTTCGCAAAAGGGTCAACAGATCTTCCAGTCTATTGAAGATCTTCGTAAACCCGTCATTGCTGCAGTGAATGGATATGCCCTTGGGGGAGGAGCTGAACTTGCTATGGCTTGCCACCTGCGCGTTGCCTCGAAAAAGGCCACGTTTGGATTGCCCGAAGTAGGCTTGGGACTCATTCCGGGCTATGGGGGGACACAGCGTTTACCTCAAATCGTAGGACGGGGGAGGGCTCTTCAAATGATTCTAACGGGTGAACCGGTAACGGCTGAGGAAGCCCATCGTATGGGACTGGTCAACGAGATTTCAGAAAATGCTTTAGGCCGTGCCAATGAACTGATGGAACGAATTCTGGGCAATGCCCCGCTGGCTGTTCGGAATGCTATAAAAGCTGTTTTTTATTCCGGCAG
>DASQZL010000293.1:0-12696 GCA_035638715.1 Balneolaceae bacterium | reverse complement strand
GGGCAACTATATTGTGGCAGATGAAGCCAGTAATATTTGGCAGGACCAGGGACTCGAGGGCAGCATGGTCATCACTACGAGTGTCAATGGGGTGGTACCCAAAGCCGGAAGTCAGGCCTACGATACCAGCAAGGCAGCTGCAAATCACCTCGTCCGGGAGTTGGCTATCGAGCTGGCACCCAAATTTCGTGTTAATGGAGTTGCGCCGGCCACCGTCGTGGAAGGCAGCAATATGTTCCCGCGCGACCGGGTTATTGCCTCGCTCAAAAAATACAATCAGGAATTTGATGAGCAGGAAGATACCGAAACACTACGCAATCGGCTGGCCGCTTTTTATGCTCAACGTACGCTCACCAAAAAACCTATTTCACGGGAACAGCAGACAGAAGCTATCTACATGTTGCTCAGCTCGAAGATGGAAAATACCACCGGTCATGTAATCCCGGTTGACGGAGGACTGGTCAAAGCGTTTATGCGATAAGGTTCGTGGATGGTTGTTAATTGTTGGTTGTCAGTTGTAACCAAAAGCCCTCTTCAGGGTTAATGCTTTTGAAGCATGAGATTACGGCAAAAACTTTTTAACTGGCTGCCTATACAACGAACCACTAACTACAAACAACTTGCAACATACAATCGACTACTAACAACAAACCAATAACCATTACCACCCAGCCATGAAAATATTCTTCATTATTCTTTCCCTTGCCGGTCTGGGATTAACCATAATTCCGCCGATTCTCGTATTTACGCAAACCATTGCTATGGATTTGAATCATCAGTTGATGATAGGCGGGATGGTACTATGGTTTTGTACGGCGCCCGGCTGGATAAAAGAACAAAAAATTTGAGCATTTTTGCCACAGATTTACACCGGTACATGCGGATTGCATAATCTTTAACTATATTTTAAACTTATTCAACCCGTTAAAACCTGTGCGGATCCGTGGCTTATTTATTAATATAGTGTTATGAAAATACCTTCAGAGAAAATTCAGGAATATAATAAAACAGTTGAAGATACGCATCGCGAGTCGTTTGAGCCATTGGCCAATCGGCTCGATAAAAAGGGATATGATGTTGACGCCCTTCTTCAGGAAATTGCCTCGTTTCAGGTGGCTATCCCAAGCTGGGCTCTGGGTGCCGGTGGAACCCGTTTCGGGCGTTTCCCAATTGGCGGTGAACCGGGAACCTTGAAAGAGAAAATTGAAGATATCGGCCTTTTACATGCTTTGAATCGATCCAGCGGGGCCGTTTCTTTACATATTCCGTGGGATATTCCCGAGGACGCCGGGGCGATAAAATCGCTGGCTGATGAGCTCGATATTTCTTTTGATGCGGTCAATTCCAATACTTTTCAGGACCAGGAAGACCAGGAATATTCCTATAAATTTGGTTCACTCGACCATACAGATAAGTCATTTCGCGAACAGGCTGTTGAGCACAATATCGAGGTAATTCGCTATGGCGAGCAGCTTGGTTCCAAAGCATTGACGGTCTGGCTGGCTGACGGAGCAAGTTTCCCGGGACAGAATAATTTTAAAAAAGCCTTCAAGCGAACGCTCGATTCTTTTGAGCAAATTTATTCTGCGTTGCCGGACGATTGGGAGATGTTAATTGAATACAAACCGTTTGAGCCCAATTTCTACTCGATGGTCGTTCCTGATTGGGGCACTTCATATTTATTTGCTTCCAAACTGGGGGATCAGGCACAAACACTGGTCGATCTGGGACATCATCTGCCAAACACAAACATCGAACAGATCGTAGCGACGCTCATTATGGAAAATAAACTGGGCGGCTTTCACTTCAACGATTCAAAGTACGGAGATGACGATCTCACAGCCGGCTCCATCAAGCCATATCAATTATTTTTGATTTTTAATGAATTGGTTGACGGCGTGGATGAATCGGAATCCATGCATGGCAAATGGTCCTGGATGATTGATGCCAGTCATAATATCAAAGATCCGCTGGAAGATCTGCTTCAGTCGGTTGAAGCCATCAAATCGGCTTACGCAAAAGCCTTGTTAATCGACCGGCCGGCGCTGGAAGAGGCCCAGGGATCCAACGATCCGGTGATGGCGCAGGAGCTGCTACAGGATGTTTTCCGGACGGATGTACGTCCGCTGCTACGCGAAGCGCGAATCAGAAATCAGGCCGCTGTTCACCCCATCCAGCTTTACCGCAAATTGGGCGTCAGGGAGCAACTCGTTGATGAGCGTGGTACTGAAACCATCGCAACAGGTCTTTAATGAATGGTGAATGTTAAATGTTTAAGGTTGAATGATGAATTTTTCATAGTCTGCCATCATTCACAATTCAGCATGTAATATTTACCTTTAAAATTTATAAAAAGTGAGTCTTAATAATTCATCCATACCGGTAACCGCCGTCTTTGATATTGGCAAGACCAACAAGAAATTTTTGTTGTTTGATGAGAATTATGAAATTGCATTCCAGCAGTATTCAACAATGGAAGAGGCCCGGGACTTCGATGACGACGGCTATGCCTGTGAAAATTTAAAACACCTTGTAAGCTGGGTTAAGCGGAAATTAAAAGCGGTGATACAGAATGATACTTTTGATGTCCGGGCGTTGAATTTTTCAACATACGGAGCCAGTCTGGTACATCTGGGGGATACGGGAAACGTCGTCACTCCGTTCTATAACTACATGAAGCCCTATCCGGAGAATCTGTTGCGACAGTTTTATGAAAAATATGGCGGAAAGGAACAGTTTGCCCTCGAGACAGCTTCCCCTCCAATGGGCATGTTGAATTCGGGTTTGCAGCTTTACTGGCTCAAGTATGCAAAGCCATCCCTGTATAAAAGAATTGAACATACCCTGCATTTTCCGCAATATTTAAGTTCAACATTTACCGGTGAATTTACCACTGAATTTACCAGTATCGGCTGCCACACTGGTATGTGGAATTATAATGAAAATCGTTATCACCGGTGGCTGGAGAAGGAAGGGATGTTGCACCTTTTCCCAAGTATTCAATCGGTAACTGAAACGCGCCGGGTGAAATTTGCAGGGACGCATTTTGAGGCTGGCCCCGGAATGCATGACAGTTCTGCTGCACTTTCTCCATATTTATTGGCGATGGATGAACCTTTTTTATTACTCTCAACCGGAACCTGGAGTGTTACCTTAAACCCTTTTAATGATGCACCACTTACCTTTGAGGAGCTGAGAAGAGACTGTCTTTGCTTTTTGAATATGTACGGCGAGCAAGTTAAGGCAGCGCGGCTATTTCTTGGGAATGAATATTCGCATCAGAAGAAAAAACTGGAAAAATATTTTGGACGCGATGACAATGATGATGAAGTAACAATCGATAAATCAATCTTGCAAAAAATTTTGATATCGGATAATACGAAACGAAAATTACGGCTTGAAACGGCATACAGTTCTGGTCCTTTTCCCGGTGAAAAGCCTGAGGAATGGAATCCGGAAGTATTTTCGTCCTATGAAGAAGCTTATCACCAGCTGATGCTCGATCTCGTAACTATTCAGTCTGCATCCATAAAGCTGGCCGAAGGAGCTGAACCGCTTGATAGAATTATTGTGACCGGTGGTTTTAGTCGGAATAAACTATTTTTGAAACTTCTGGCTTCCCGTTTTCCGGAAAAAAAGATCTGTACCGCTTCTCTTTCGCACGTTTCAGCCCTGGGCACAGCAGTAGCTATCGATAACAGTGATGTCAAATCCAAATTGAAGAGACTGCTCGGTTTAGAGTATCATGCACCGGTAAAAGGGATGGATATCCGGGACTACCAGTGGAAAAAGCCGTCTCCACAAAAGCAATGGTAAACGTGCGCGAATTTAAATAACTTAATTCAAAGTAAGTTGTAGTTTATAAAAAGCGTTTGTTTATGCGTATTTCACTCTTTATAACCTGTTTTAATGATACGCTTTTCCCGGATACAGGTAAAGCAATGGTTCAGCTTTTCGAACGCCTGGGGCATACTGTTGATTTTCCGATGGAGCAGACCTGTTGCGGACAAATGCATTATAACACGGGTTATCAGGAAGAAACCATTCCGTTGGCCCGGCGATTTGTTGACGTTTTTAGCGATGCCGAGGCGGTAGTCGCACCGTCTGCATCATGCGTCGGCATGATTAAGGAATTTTATCCGAAAGTAGCAGCCCTGACCGACGATCGGGAACTGAAAGAGGAGGTTGATCAATTAATACCGCGAGTATTTGAGCTTTCGCAGTTTCTTGTTGATGAACTGGGCGTGGAAGATGTTGGAGCTTATTACCCGCATCGCGTAACGTATCACCCCACCTGTCATTCGCTGAGAGTCCTTAATGTTGGAGATGCCCCACTGAGATTGCTGCGAAATGTACGCGGAATTGACTTGGTGGAGCTGCCTGAAGCTGAGGAGTGTTGTGGGTTCGGTGGAACATTTGCCGTAAAAAATGCCGACACCTCAATGGCCATGCTGGGCGACAAGATTCGTCATATTAAAGAGACCGGGGCAGAGGTCTGTTCCTCAGCGGATAACTCCTGCCTGATGCACATCGGCGGAGGGCTGCATCGCCAGCGGGCAGGGGTGGAAGCCGTGCACCTTGCGGAAATATTAGCATCGACTGAAGAATAATGACTTGATGGGAAAAAAATATGAGTACTCCAACGTTTGAAAAATCTGCAAAAGCCTACCTCGATGATACCCAGTTGCGGCGCAATCTGGGACATGCTACCCATACTATTCGTGAGAAACGTGAGAAAGTAGTAAGTGAAACACCCGATTGGGAAGCGCTGCGTACAGCTGGAAGCGATCTGAAAAAAAAGGTGATGCGTCATCTGGATACCTATCTGCTGCAGCTTGAAGAATCAGTTCAACAGGCCGGAGGACACGTCCACTGGGCGAGGGATGCGGCCGAGGCTAATCGTATCATCGTGGATTTGGTTAAGCAGCAACAAGTAGAGGAAGTCGTCAAAGTGAAATCAATCACCACGGATGAAATTGGATTGAATGAAGCACTTGCAGAGGATGGTATTCAGGCATTTGAAACGGATCTGGCAGAGCTTATTGTACAACTGGGAGAGGAGGAATCTTCGCATATTTTAGTACCCGCGATCCATAAAAACCGGGCGGAAATACGCGAATTATTCCGAAAAAAGCTGGGTAAGGATGATTTAACGGACAAGCCGGAAGAGCTTGCAGAAGCAGCGAGGCTCTATCTGCGGAAGAAATTTTTGGACGCAAAAGTGGGCATCAGCGGGGCAAATTTTGCTGTTGCTGAGACGGGCACCGTCTCCGTCGTGGAATCGGAGGGAAACGGCCGGATGTGTACGACACTACCGGATACCCTGATTTCAGTCGTAGGTATTGAGAAAATCATCCCAAAATGGAAGGATTTTGAAGTTTTTATGCAGCTGCTTCCTCGCTCTGCTACGGCCGAGCGTATGAACCCATATAACTCGTTCTGGACAGGAGTGACTGAAGGCGATGGCCCGCAGGAATTTCATTTGGTGCTGCTGGATAATGGACGAACAAATGTTCTGGAGGACGAAACCGGCCGGCAGACCCTCAATTGTATCCGGTGCAGCGCCTGCCTGAACGTGTGTCCGGTGTACGAGCGCACGGGCGGACATGCCTATAATTCCGTTTATCCCGGGCCGATTGGAGCGATACTGACACCACAGTTGAAAGGACTTGATGACAAAAATGCAGCCTCTTTGCCGTATGCTTCTACGCTGTGCGGTGCCTGTTATGAGGTTTGCCCGGTGAAAATAGATATTCCCGAGGTTCTGGTTCACCTGCGCGGCGAGATTGTTGAAAAGAAGAAACGGGAGGGAAGCCTCAGGGAAAAAGCCGATCCGGAGCATATCGGCATGAAGGGGATGGCAAGAATATTTAAAAAACGTTCGCGATATGAGAGAGCGCAGCGATGGGCACGATCGGGACAGAAATTATTTGTAAAAAACGGGATGATTTCAAAGCTGCCCGGTGAGCTTTCCGGATGGACGGCCATGCGGGATTTAAAACCGATTCCCGGGCAAACGTTCCGTGAATGGTGGAGGACGCGCGATGAGTGATGCAAAAAATGAAATATTGAAGCGTATCCGGCGCGGCTTGCAGGATGTTCCGGAGGAAGAGACCCCGGAAAAATATCCGGTGCAGCGTGAATATCGTCAAAAAAGTGATTTGGGTCAGCAGGAACTTGTTCAACTTTTTGCAGAACGGGTGGGTGAGTATAAAGCGGTTGTATCAAAAATTGAGCAAGCATCACTGGCGGAAAAAATTGCAGAATCCTGCCGTAGCCAGGGGGTGAAACAGCTCGTGGTTCCGCCGGAATTTCCAAAAAAATGGTTACCCGGGGAGCCGGATTTGTTGGATGACGGTTCAAAGCGGCTAACGAAAAGCGAACTTGACGCCAGTGACGGCGTTATTAGTACATGCCGGCTGGCTGTTGCAGAAACCGGGACTATTGTTTTGGATGGCGGCGCCGGACAGGGCCGACGGGCATTATCACTGGTACCTGATTATCATTTATGCATCATTGAAGCAAATCAGATTGTAGGAAGTGTGCCAGAAGCCTTTTCACAACTTGCTGAAACCGTTCGGAAGTCCGGCCCGCCTGTGACTTTTATCTCCGGACCTTCTGCTACTTCTGATATTGAGCTCAACAGGGTGGAGGGAGTCCATGGACCGCGCCGATTGGAGATCATTATAGCTATTTAATCGGTATTATCCGGCCCTTGAATCGGCTCTTTAATATTTTGTTTAATCGCTTCCGGTTTTTCTTTTAATTATTGATTTCAGAAGTGATCAAAGAAGTTTACTCACCAAGTCCTTAGAATCGGGGAACCAATTCGATTGAGCTCCATATAAATATTTCAAACAGTCAATCATATAATTTACAATTATCCATTTTCTTATAAAGATTTTATTTATTTTAAAAGTTCTGGCGACAGTACGATTGCGTCATATCAAGCGGTTACATCTTTTTTAAGAAATATCTTTATATGATTTTCTTCTTTACTTTAATCTGATCTTTCGCGGGACGATTTAAAGATTTTTATATCGCAAACAAAATAAAGAGAGGGAACAATTACCGTCATTGAACGCGTTAGTGAGTTAGAAATTTACAAAAATGGATTCAAACCCCTTTACAAATATATTTGAAGATCTGCCCCTTACCGCTTTTCAGATTCTGAAAAATATTGGGCACGGAATAATAGTAACTGATATTGAGGGAGAAATTATATTCTGGAATAATGCTTCAGAGCAAATTTTTGGTTATTCCAGCGAAGAAGTCATTGGTAAACACGTTTCGTTGTTATATCAGGATTCGGACGAGAAAAGATTCCTCAACGACCTGGAAAATTTGGAATCCGGCGAAATTATATCTCACCAATGGAGGGGAAAGCATAAGGATGGGTCTATGATATGGGTGGATACCCAGAAAAAGGTCATTCACGATGAGAAAAAAAGGCCTTTGGTGGTTATTGGTTCGGCATCGGATATTGAGGAGCGCAAAGAACTCGAGGTAGATCTGGAAGAAAGCCGGGCTCGCGCTCAGGTTATTTTGGATGAAACGGTGGATGCGATCATTACAATCAGTGTAGACGGAATTATTCAAAGCTTTAACAAAGCCGCCGAAAGAATATTTGGTTATTCTGAGGAAGAAGCGGTAGGTGAAAATGTTAAAATGCTGATGCCACCCCCTCATAATGAAAAGCATGATGAATATTTGGAAAATTATCGTCGGACTGGAATAAAAAAAGTGATCGGCATGTGGCGGGAAGAGAGAGCCATGAGAAAAGATGGAACTATATTCCCTATTGAATTATCTATCAGTGAGGTCTCCTGGAAAGGAAATGAAATTTATACCGGCATCTTACGAGACATAACGAAGCGCAGAAAACTTGAAAATGAAATCATTAAGGCAAGCGAGGAGGAGCGTCGCAGAATAGGGCAGGACTTGCATGACGGCCTGGGACAAATGTTAACTGGTATCGGGTTAATAAGTCGAAATTTGGCAAATAAGCTGGAAGCGAATGGCTTGCCGGGAGCTGGTGAAGTGAAAGAAATTTCTGAGATGATCCGGGAAGCCGACGAATATGCCCGGTCATTATCTCACAGCCTTGTTCCGGTTGACGTGGATGAGGAAGGCTTGCGCGATGCCCTTAATAAGCTTACGAGCCGGGCTGCTAAACTCTTTGACATTAACTGTGAATTTGAAGAAAGAGGAGAGGTGAAAATTGAGCGGAAAAATATTTCTCTACATTTTTATCGTATTGCTCAGGAAGCAATTAACAATGCTGTTAAACATGGAAATGCAGATGAAATAAAAGTCTTGCTGATCGGTAATTCCCGTTCAATAAAATTGATAATCAAGGATGACGGAAGCGGGTTTTCCGACGAATTCAGGTTATCCTCCAGGAATGGCTTAGGCATAAATACGATGCAGTACCGAACGCATGTATTGGGGGGAAGTCTGTCAATTGATGAAGATCAAGAAGAATGGACCCGTATTGTTTGTAAAGTACCTTATCATTAATTAAAAAAATTGATTGATATCATGGCTCAACAGCATAAGAAGAGAATAATAATTGTCGATGATCATCCGGTTATGCGTAAAGGTCTCGCAGATACGCTGGATGCTGAAATAGGTTTCGAAGTTGTTGGCCAGTTTAAGGTTGGCGAGGATCTGTTGCAAAATTATGAGAAATTGAAGCCTGATTTAATCATTATTGATATTTCACTGCCGGGGATGAGTGGACTTGAGCTGATTAAGCATTTAAAAGCTCGTTCACCTGAAATTAAAATTCTCGTCATCTCCCGCCATGATGAATCTTTGTACGCAGAACGAGCTATACGGGCGGGGGCCCAGGGGTATTTGATGAAACTCGAGGCCGGGGAAGTGATGATAAAGGCTATAAGAAAAATCTTTAACGGCAAGATTTATGTAAGTGATGAAATAAGTGAGAAATTATTGATGAATTTGGCGGCCGGGAATAAAGATATGAATATGTCGCCCATTGATTCCTTAAGTGATCGGGAGCTGGAAGTTTTTGAGTTAACCGGCAAAGGCGACAGTACCCGTGCTATTGCTGAGAAACTTCATTTGTCCGTTAAAACAGTCGAATCATACCGGGCCCGAATAAAAAAGAAATTGAATTTTGACAACGCCACTGAACTTATGCGACACGCGGTAAAATGGGTTGAAAATGAAAATACTTATTTCGAATGAAGTTATTTTTAAGTAAAAGGGGCGCATCATTTTAGGTAAATAAGAAAAAGCTGATACGGTTACTCCAGGAATGTAGGGAATTCCACTAATACCATTGCCACTCAATCTATTACGGTTTCTTTAAGGAACGTCCTGCATATTTCACACAAATTATTGCATTTCTTATTGACTGAAGGAGATGGTAACTATCTCCCGAATAATTTTTTTAATTAAAATACGGAGTAATCTATTATGAAAGCTTTGACAAGATATTCAGATAGACCTGTTTTGGAATCCATTAAAAGGGATATGGATCGCTTCTTTGATGACATCGTGCCTTTTTCCTGGCGTCTTGAAAATGGTGGAAGAAGTTCAAGCATGTGGATGCCAAATACAGATATGAGCGAAACGGAAAACGATTATATCATTACGGTTGATCTCCCCGGAATTACTAAAAAAGATGTTGAAGTGAATTTTCAAAACAACCGGCTGACGATAAGTGGCGAACGAAAAAAAGAAAAAGAGGAAGAAGGAAAAGATTTCATCCGGAGAGAGCGCTATGAGGGAACGTTTATGCGTTCTTTTTCTTTGCCTACGGCAGTAAAAGAAGAAGATATCAACGCGAAGTTTAAAGATGGTGTCTTAACGGTTACTGTACCGAAGGCCGAAGTTAGCAAGTCGAAAAAGATTGCTATAGAATAGCAGTCGCGACTATGCTCAATAGACAGGATCAGCTGCGTAAGGCTGGTCCTGTCATTTTTTATATCGGTACAACTTCTTTGGATAAATTCATGCACGCTCAAACTCAACAAGTTGTCAGACCGATTTATTTGGCAGTTCTTTTAAAACGGGGATTATTCAACTTAACAATTTTAAGTAAAAATATGTGAGTATTAATTATGGAAAACGGAAATTCTGATATGATTAAATGGTTCCGGGAAATTGGTATGGATGATGTCGGAGCCGTTGGAGGTAAAAATGCATCGTTGGGCGAGCTGTTAAACAAATTATCTCCGTTGGGAATCAATGTACCCGACGGCTTCGCCGTAACCGCCCGGGCCTATCGCAAATTTATAGCTGACAACAACCTGAATGAACCCATACGAAATTTGTTGGATCGGTTTCATAGCAATGACTTAACACTGGATGAGCTGAGCCGGGACATTCGCGGGCAAATTATGAATAGTACGTTTCCCATAGCCCTGGCGAAAAGCATTCGCAATGCCTACCGTGAATTGAGTAAGACCAATGGGATCGACAAGGTTAATGTAGCTGTACGCAGCAGTGCAACGGCCGAGGATTTACCAGATGCGAGCTTCGCAGGTTTGCAGGAAACGTATTTAAATATTACCGGCGATGATGAGTTACTTACGGCCTGTAAAAAATGTATCGCCTCGTTGTTTACAGCGCGGGCGATTTCGTACCGCGAGGATAAGCAAATTGAACACATGAAAGTGGCTCTTTCAGTGGGAGTCCAAAAAATGATCCGCGCTGATAACTCAGGGGCCGGGGTCATGTTTACACTCGATACGGAGACAGGATTTCCGAATATTGTGATGATCAATGCAGCATGGGGGCTGGGAGAAAGTGTCGTTCAGGGTATCGTCAACCCCGATCAATATATGGTGTTAAAGTCTCTGCTTGATAAAGATGAGAAGCGGCCCATCCTGGAGAAGAAACTTGGCAGCAAGGAACAAAAAACGGTTTATGTAAACGATGTGAATGATCATACTAAAACCGTACCCACGACACCTTCCGAACAGAATTCCTATGTCCTTGAGGATGAAGATATTTTAACGCTGGGCAGGTGGGCCGTCAAGATTGAGGAGCATTACGAAAAACCAATGGATATTGAATGGGTGAAAGAGAATGAATCAGGTACCATGTACATCGTTCAGGCGCGGCCCGAAACGGTTCATTCCCGTTCTCATGGTCTGTTTAAAACCTATACCCTGAAAGAGGAAGGAGAACAGGAAGTTTTAACGGGACTAAGTATAGGCAGTGCTATTGCCCATGGCAAGGTCTGCAAGGTTGACCACATAAGTGATCTCAGCCGCATTGAGAAAGGGTGTATTTTGGTGGCACAAATGACGGAGCCTGACTGGGTACCGGCGATGAAAAATGTAGGCGGAATTATTACAGACTTCGGCGGACGAACATGCCATGCAGCTATAATCAGTCGGGAGTTGGGCATACCGGCTATTGTGGGCTCAAAATTGGCGACAACGGTCTTGAATGATGGGCAGGAGGTAACGCTTTCATGTGCCAGCGGTGATGAAGGGGTCGTTTATCCGGGCCTGCTCGATTTTGAGGTGACCGATGTAAGGGTAGACGATTTGCCCGATATAAATACAGAGATCATGCTCAATCTTGCCACGCCCGAATCGGCTTTCAAATGGTGGCAATTGCCGGTGAAGGGTGTTGGACTGGCACGGATGGAATTTATCATCAGCAATCATATCAAGATTCATCCCATGGCGTTGGTTCACTTTGACAAAGTGCTCAAAGGGAAAGACCGCGAAGATATCCGTAAAATCACCAAGGGATACAAAGATAAAAAGAGATTTTTTATTGAGCAGCTCAGTGCCGGCATTGCAAAAATAGCCGCTTCACAGTATCCGCACCCGGTTATTGTACGAACCAGTGACTTCAAAACAAATGAATATGCCCGGCTGATTGGCGGCGAGGAGTTTGAGCCGCACGAAGACAACCCCATGATCGGCTGGAGAGGTGCTTCACGGTATTATTCGAAAGGATATCGGGAGGGATTTGCTCTCGAATGCGAGGCGTTAAAAATAGTACGCGAACAAATGGGGTTGGATAACGTCATCGTGATGATTCCTTTTTGCCGTACAATAAGCGAGGCGCAGCGGGTTCTTGAAGAGATGGAAAAGAATGGGCTCGCACGCGGGCAGGAGGGACTTAAAATTTATATGATGTGCGAAATTCCATCGAATGTACTTTTAGCCGAAGAATTTGCACAATATTTTGACGGCTTTTCGATTGGTTCCAACGACTTGACGCAGCTTGTCCTGGGTGTCGACCGCGATTCAACCGAATTGGCTTACCTCTTTGACGAAAATGACAAGGCGGTTAAAAATGCAATCCGGCAAGTTATAGAGAGAGCGCATCAAGTAAATTGCAAGGTTGGTTTGTGCGGGCAGGCTCCCAGCGATGATCCGGAGTATGCCCGGTTTTTGGTCGACTGTGGTATCGATTCGATTTCAGTAAACCCGGATAGTACCATTGCCGTATTAAATAATATTCATCAAGCAGAAAAAGAACCGCAGAAAGTTACTTTCTAAATTATCTTTTAATCATGGATGCAGCAATTGAAAATAATGCTGCTGAAGCGAATGCTGTTAATGGAGCGGTGAATATCGGCCATATCGTTTCAATTCGCGGCAGTGTAATTGACGTCAAATTTGACGATCAATTGCCCGAACTGCAAACCCGTTTGTCGGTAACCGGCAATAATCCCGCCGTGCTTGAGGTTTCGGCTCA
>DASQZL010000292.1:0-4427 GCA_035638715.1 Balneolaceae bacterium | reverse complement strand
AAATTTTCCCTGGGCTGAAGAGTTTACTTCCGATGAAGCCACTGAGGGGGTATTATGAATAGATTTAACCAACAGTTTTTGCCCGACCCTGATATTGTTTGAAGACAGGTGGTTGAGCTGCTTGAGTCGCTCAACAGTCATATTGTGCATGTGTGCAATGCGGTACAGACTGTCGCCGGGCTTCACCCTGTAGGTGGTTGAATTGGAATTATTACTGTTATTTTTAGTTTTAGGAGAGGGGGATGAAGCCGTTGCCTGACTACTGTTATTTTTAGGGGGTTTAACCCGGAGTTTAGTCCCCACATGAATCGTAGCATTTTTCAGACTGTTCCATTTCTTGAGGCTCGCTACACTGACGCCGTATTGCTGGGCAATGGAAAACAGCGTTTCTCCCGATTTCACCGTATGAAATGTACTTCCCGATTTGGAAGCTCCCTGAGCCGGTTTTTTTATGATCAGTTTTTGTCCGACATGAATGTTGTTTGAGGACAGGTGATTCCATTTCTTAAGCTGCTGTACGGTAACATTATTATTTTGCGCAATGCTGAAAAGCGTTTCACCGGATTTGACCTTATGGGTCGTTTTATTTTGTGCCATGCATTGCGCCACGCTGAAACAGAAAAAAAACAGGCATGAAATCCCAAAAAATTTAAGAGTTTGCACAGTATTATTCATCTTCAAGTTCAACATTTAGTTGGGTGAGTGCTTCGTTTAATTCTTTTTTCGTACGGAGCTCTCCTTGGGCTGTTGCCACATCGAGCCCTTCCTCATATATTTTTTTTGCTTTTCGGGGTTTACCCAGTCGTTCATACAGTTTAGCCAAATGGTAATAAACGCCCACGTATTCCGGATCATTTTTATAGACATCTTCAAACAGGATTTTGGCGCGTTTAAGATTGTCCTGCTTCAGGAATTCAAGCGCCAGCGCAAATTTCGAAAATGAATCATCCGGGTTTTTCTTAATATTGCGAGCCAGTTTTTTGATTGTATTGTTTGAAGCAGGCATAGCCTTGTTTAGTGAACGCTAATAAGCTGGTGGTATTTTAATAACAGGCTAAAATACCAAAAATCGGGAAAGGGATAAATAGTAATTAAGCAGGATAGGCGGGATTTCGGGGATTGATCAGGATCAATCCAGCTCTTTTGAGTATCAGCTCCATCATTTTGATGATAAATGAACCCGGTATAGTCATGCGCTTATTTTCACGTGTATCATTATTAGGGAAAGAAGTTGATCCGTAAAAACAAAATTTAAAACGTGTGGTTTCCGTTTTCTTATATTAACTATTTTGGAGAGGATTAAATTATCAGAGAGGCGTATGATGAAACAGCTTAGAACTGTAAGAGCACACCAATCATGAAAGCTATCATCTTTTTTGTAATGGCATGCATGATGTTTCCCGCCTGCAATCTGCTCGGCCTTGGAGGCCCTTCCAAATCAACCCAATATTTTCCCAACAAGGTAGGTGATCGGTGGACCTATGCGGTATCCGATAAAAAATACTTTTTAAATTTTTTTGGAAATAAATTCGGTAGGAGAGAGGATCGAAGTTTGTGTTTTATTGACAGGATAATCTCGTTTATTTCGGGTAATAAGCGCCTTGCAATCGCTGATGGCTGCGGAATAATATTGCAGGGCATCTTTCAAATCTTTCCAGCTTGCATCAAGGGCACGATCAACCACGGAACCGTCAACAGGTGCCACGCAAATATGGAGCCGAAATTTATTTAACTCACGTTGAGCTGATGAAGCTCCTATATCAGAGCTTAAAATATAAAATATGGTGTCAAAAGAAATCGCTGATACAAATAAACGAATCTCATTGTTTTCGGCGGCCTGAAAAATTTTAGCCGAATCCCGCCAAAATAGTTCTCGCTTTAGTAGTACATCCAAACATATATTGACATCAACCAGGTAGTTATCGGCCATATTTCTCCTTTATTTTTTTCTCTTGATTTGTTTATAGTCCATGCCTTCAAATTTTTTGGGCATTTTTGCGACACCTACTATTGATTCTGTCCATGAGCCTGATTCCGGCACGAAACCCGTATCCTGGCTAATGTTAGCCAAATACGTCTCCACCATGTTGGATATACTGGTTTGGTGATCGCGTGCATATTTTTTTGCACGTTCTTTTACCGATTCTTCAATTGTGAGAGTGAGCTTCTTTTTCATGGGGAATTTTTTTCTATATTTACACGTATAAATTCAATAGTAAAAGTACCCAATAACCGAACCTTAAATTTCTCCGCTAAGGGCTTCAAATGGAAACTTAGTATAGGTCGGTTGTTTTTGGGAAATTTTCCCAGCGGTTGGCTTAGGCTCCTGAATTTAGTTTTTCGATTGTCAAATTAAGACAATATTTCAGTGGCCACTATACGATTTAAGAGATTCTAAATCTAATAAGTTACCGTTTAAAATAATGGCGTTTTTCATCATGAAAGGGTAGCAACATAGTGAGACATGGCATATTTTTGGAGCATGATCTCTTTTTAGCTTAGATAAGCATTACGAAACGTTTAAAGTTTTGTAATGCTATGTATAAAACTATTTCTCTTCGTACCGCTCTTTAATCTCAGAGATAGAATCGCCGCCGTATTTTTCCAGAAAAGCGTTGGCCAGCACCGGCGCGATGACGTTTTCGATGACGACCACTGCGCGGGGCAGTGAGCACACATCCGATCGCTCGTAGCGGGTATCTTTTTCCTCTTTGGTCTGCGTATCCACCGTTTTGATGGGATTCAGCATCGTCGGGATCGGCTTCATCACCCCTCGAATAATGAGCGGCATACCGGTGGTCATGCCACCTTCAAAGCCGCCCAGTCGATTTGTGCGCCGCTGATATGTATCATTTTTATAGGTTATTTCATCGTGCACCACTTGTCCGTGGCGGCGGCCGGCTTCAAAGCCCAGTCCAATTTCCACGCCTTTCATGGCCTGCGTGCCCATGATGACCTGGGCCAGCTGCCCTTCCAGTTTTCGATCCCAGTGCACGAAGCTGCCCAGTCCGGCGGGCAATCCCGTCACGACAATTTCATAATGGCCGCCCAGTGAGCTACCTTCTTTACGGCGTTTGATGATTTCGTCACGCATTTTTTGAGTGAGATCTTCATCAAGGCAGCGCACCGGCGATTCGTCAGCTGCCCGGAAAATCGCTTCCGCCCCCTGCTCCATTAGGGGATCGGCGATGGCGCGTACATCATCCCATGGATTTTCGTAGCCGTTTTCACCGATGCGGGTCACGTGTCCGCCTATTTCGATGCCGAAGTGTTTCAGAAACTTACGGGCGATGGCGCAACAGGCTACGCGCATGGCTGTTTCGCGTGCGCTGGAACGTTCTATCACCGGACGAATATCATCATATCGGTATTTTTGCAGGCCTACCAGGTCGGCGTGTCCAGGTCGGGGCACCGTAATGGGGCTCACGTCGTGGCCATTACCTTCTTTAGCCAGCACTTTTGGCCAGTTGGCATCATCTTTTTTGTGTGCGCGGTTCGGCATTTGCAGGGCAATAGGCGCTCCGGTCGTCAAGCCAAAACGCAGTCCGGATGAGATTTCCGCTTTATCCTTTTCCCACGCCATGCGTCCGCCGCGGCCGTAGCCTTTTTGGCGGCGCGCCAGGTGAAGAGCTATTTCCTTTTCCGTGAGCGGAAGGCCGGCGGGCATTCCTTCAACAATTCCCGTTAACTGTGGGCCGTGTGATTCACCGGCTGTTAAATATCGAATCATATATTTTAGTACAAATTATTTTTTGCGATTAGATTCTTGATTCTGAATGATATCAGAAAAATGTTGTCTTAAGGCGCGATCCGAGAGGTCGCGGTCGTCATTGCAACCCTTTTTTCGCAGGTGTTCAATATTTTCAACATCTCCGAGCACGATGAGCGAGTCGCCCACATTGATCGTATCGTTGCTGCCCGGATTGAACAAAATATGATCTTGCCCGTCGCGGTTGATAGCAATGATTACCACGGCGTATGACTTGCGTATATCGGTGTCGGATAGTGTTTTTCCAGCCAGCTCTGCACCCTCCATCACGTGCACTTCGTCGAAAAGATGATCCTGCTCGCCGCCTGCGATGCGGTCAATAAAATGGTCAACCTGGGGACGCAGAATAACATTAGCCATACGATCGGCGCCAATTTCATAGGGTGACATCACTTTATCGGCTCCGGCCCGGTAGATTTTCCGTGTATTTTGATGCTCATTCGTTCGCACTAAAATAAAAATATTTTCATTCAATTCACGGGCAATCAGGGTAACGAAAACATTTTGCTGGTCATTAGAGAGGGCACAAATCAACCCGCGTGCGCGATTGATGCCTGCTTCATTTAATGTTTCTTCATCCTGCGCATTGCCCTGTACATAAATCATGCGGTCGCGCTTGGCATATTCAATACTCGCGTCTCTGTTATCAACCACAATG
>DASQZL010000291.1:0-6098 GCA_035638715.1 Balneolaceae bacterium | reverse complement strand
CCCGCGCAGCTGCAGGTCGGCCTCGGCGATTTCAAATCCATCATTGGTCTGTGCCATTTTTTTTAGCCGAAATCGTGCCTCCCGGCCAATATTTTGTCCACGAAGCAAAATGCAGTAGCTTTGCCGCTCTCCGCGACCAATACGGCCCCGCAATTGATGAAGTTGGGACAGCCCAAATCGTTCCGCATGGTGAATGATCATAATATTAGCGTTGGGTACATCAACCCCCACTTCAATGACAGTGGTGGAAACCAGTATTTGGATTTCATTATCAATAAATTGTTGCATCACTGCCTCTTTTTCTTCTGATTTCATCTGGCCGTGTAAAAGACCGACACTGAAATCCGTAAATTTATTCTTAAGCTTTTCATATCCTGCGGTGGCATCTTTTAAATCCACTTTCTCCGATTCTTCCACCAGCGGGTATACCACATAGGCCTGCCCACCTTCGCGCAGGGTATCTTCAACAAAACGGTACACCGAAGCACTCTGGCGTGGGGATCGGATGGCTGTTTTCACCGGTTTTCGTCCGCCGGGCAGTTCATCCATCACCGAAATATCAAGATCGCTGTACATGGTCATGGCCAGGGAGCGGGGAATAGGGGTGGCAGACATAACAAGCACATGAGGATGAGCGCCTTTTTGCAGAATTTCAGCCCGTTGCTGCACGCCAAAGCGGTGCTGCTCATCGATCACCGCAAGTCCAAGCTTATGGAATCGTACATTTTCCTGAATTATCGCATGTGTTCCCACTACAATTTGGCACCGGCCGCCTTCGATTTCCGTGAGAATATCCGTTCGCAGCCCTGTTTTTTGATTGCCAACCAGCAATCGGATATTGATGTCAAGCGACTTTAGAAATTTTTTGAGCGTGTGAAAATGTTGTTCCGCTAAAATTTCGGTTGGCGCCATGAAAGCGGCCTGGTAGCCATTGTCCAGGGCCATCAGTATAGCGCCGAGGGCGACAATCGTTTTTCCGGATCCTACATCCCCCTGCAAAAGCCGGTTCATCTGTCGGCCGGACCTAAAGTCTGTTTTTATATCACTCAGAGCTGTTTTCTGGGCGCCGGTAAGTTCAAATGGCAGATACTGATTAAAAAATGTCGTTGTGTAATTGGCAAAATCGGAAAGTCGTTGTCCTTTATGCCGTTTTTGGATAGACGTTTTTATGCGGGCCATACTCAGTTGGAAGAGAAAAAGTTCTTCATATTTGAAGCGGTGGAGCGCGCGGCGATGTTCCTTTTCCGACTCAGGAATATGGATCATCCGGTAGGCATCCTCGCGTTTGGGCAAGCTATGTTTCTGCAAGAGCGAATTCGGTAAAAATTCGTGGATGTCGGTATGTTTTAACGCTATTTGTATCCATCGCCGGATAAGCTTATTCGTAACATGGGTATTTGAAAGAAATTTATTACCCGGATAAATAGGGATGATTCTCGCTATATTTTCAATCTCATCCGCACTATTTATTTTTTCCACATCAGGATGGGCCATCGAAACAGATCGTCCGTATTGTTTGGCTTTTCCAAAGAAAGCTACCTGCTCCCCCTCTTTAAAATATTTTTTCATGTAGGAAACTCCTTTAAACCAGACGCCCTTCATCGATGCCTGTTCATCACTTATGGTTACTTCCAGTCTTTTTTTTCGTCCATACCCGGCCAGCGTGATATTGGTGACCTTTCCCGTGACCATGACTTCTTCCCCCTTTCCGTAAACTGTGCGAATGGGTTTAACCGTAGTACGATCTATATATCGTCTCGGAAAGAAATTAAGAAGCGAGCGGATGTTCGTGATACCGGTATGGTTCAGGGCACGAATTCGCTTGGTACTTAAGTTAGGAAGATCGACAAGTTCCAAAATTGATATATTGATATATATAATTATATAGGTATAATAAGGCTTCAACCTACTCGTTCAGGCAAATATGAAAATAATCACCGATAAAATCTATAAATTTGAAAAAAATAGGATATTTAATTTGCAATGTGTGAATAATAATCCTTATCATTGGCCACACTTGTTCGGAATTAAGCAATAAAGAAGGTTTTATCGTGCCTACTATACAACAACTAATACGCAAAGGTAGAAAAAGTAAGACAAGTAAAACAACAGCTCCGGCACTCGAGGGTTGTCCTCAAAAGCGGGGCGTTTGTGTGCGCGTCTATACAACAACGCCTAAAAAACCGAATTCGGCACTACGGAAAGTTGCCCGCGTTCGGTTGACAAATGGCAGAGAGGTCTCGGCCTATATCCCGGGAGAAGGACATAATCTTCAGGAACACAGTATTGTGTTGATTCGGGGAGGTCGGGTGAAAGATCTGCCCGGTGTGAGATATCACATTATCAGAGGTACGCTTGATACTGCGGGCGTTGAAGATCGCAAGCAGGGCAGAAGCCGCTACGGTACGAAAAAACCAACAAGTTAAGGCGCGAATAAGGATAAACGGATAGTATTATGAGAAGAAAACAAGCAGAAAGTCGGTCGGTGCAGCCGGATCCGATATTTGGCGATAAACTTATTACCCGTTTTGTGAATAATTTGATGAGAGACGGGAAGAAGAATATTGCCCGAAAAATTTTATATCAATCTTTTGAAATTATTGAAGAGCAAACGGGCGACAAGGGCGTAGAGGTTTTCAAGACAGCGCTTGAGAATGTAAGCCCGGTTGTTGAGGTGCGTTCACGGCGGGTGGGCGGATCAACCTATCAGGTGCCCGTTGAGGTACGCCCGGAACGAGGAACCACGCTGGGAATCCGCTGGATCATTAATGCATGTTCCGGACGAAATGATCATTCAATGGCGCGTCGGCTGGCGCGTGAATTGCTTGATGCCGCAAACAACGAAGGCGGTGCGGTGCGCAAGAAGGATGAGGTACATCGCATGGCTGAAGCCAACAAGGCTTATGCTCATTTTAGATTTTAAACCAATTTATTTTTTAGTTATTTAGTTATGTCTGAAGTAAAAACACAAACTGATCCCAAGGTTGTCGATCGTATCAAGCGCACCCGGAATATCGGGATTATGGCGCATGTTGATGCAGGAAAAACAACCATTACCGAGCGAATCTTGTTCTATACCGGTATTACACATCGTATGGGGGAAGTTCATGATGGAGCGGCTACAATGGACTGGATGGATCAGGAAAAAGAACGTGGCATTACGATCACGTCTGCCGCAACACATTGTATCTGGAAGAATCATCGCATCAATATTATTGATACACCCGGCCACGTTGATTTTACGGTTGAGGTTGAGCGTTCGTTGCGCGTACTTGACGGCGCTATTGGCGTCTTTGATTCAGTAGCAGCTGTTCAGCCACAATCAGAGACGGTTTGGCGGCAGGCAAACAAGTATAATGTGCCGCGCATGGCATTTGTTAATAAGATGGACCGCACCGGGGCCGATTTCTTTAATGTGATTGGAGAGATGAAGGAGAAGCTTAATGCCAATCCTATTCCCATCCAGATACCGATCGGCGCTGAAGACAACTTCCGCGGTGTTGTTGATCTTATAAATATGCGTGGTATTATCTGGGATGATGAGACACTCGGCATGGAGTATGAAGAAATTGATATTCCGGATGATTTAAAGGATCAAGCGGAGGAATATCGTAAAATCATGCTCGAAAACATCGCTGATCAGAACGACCAGTTGATGGAAAAATATTTAATGGAAGAAGAGATCAGCGAAGAGGAAATTGAAAGTGCCATTCGCGAGGCAACGCTTGATCGCTCAATAACTCCGGTAATGTGTGGGTCGGCCCTTAAAAACAAGGGGGTGCAGGTAGTACTTGATAAAGTGATTAAGTATATGCCGAGTCCTTATGATATACCGCCGATCCAGGGTAAGAATCCGGACAATCATGAAGAAAAATTAGAGCGAAAGCCCAGTGTTCAGGAACCTTTCTCAGCATTGGCGTTCAAAATAATGACCGATCCTTATGTCGGTAAACTTACCTTCTTCCGGGTTTATTCAGGTGAACTCGAAAAAGGCTCATATATATATAATGCAACAACCGGTCAAAAGGAACGGATAGGGCGGATTCTTGAAATGCATGCCGATGAGAAGAAGGATCTTGATATCGTTCGGGCCGGTGATATAGCGGCAGCAGTGGGAGTTAAAGAGGTTCGAACGGGAGATTCATTCTGTGACTTGGAAAGTCCTATTCTGTTGGAAGAAATTTCATTCCCTGAGCCGGTAATCAAGTTGGCTGTTGAGCCAAAATCAAAAGCGGATTCCGAAAAGTTGACGAAAGGCCTGATTAAATTGGCTGAAGAAGACCCCACTTTCCAGGTTCAAACGGACGCTGAGACAGGTCAGACGACTATTGCCGGAATGGGTGAGCTTCACCTCGAGGTAATTGTAGATCGCCTTAAACGCGAGTTTAAGGTCGATGCCAATGTTGGCGCACCTCGTGTTGCCTATCGTGAAACGATTCAGTCTGCGATTACTCATCGAGAGCTTTATAAAAAGCAAACGGGTGGACGAGGGCAGTATGCCGATGTTGAATTTGAAATCGGTCCGCTTGAACATTTCGAGGAATACGATGAAGATGACGACAAGGTTTCTGTAAGCGAAGGGTTTAAATTCATTGACGAAATTGTGGGTGGTAATATCCCCCGTGAATATATCCCTTCGGTAGAAAAAGGATTTAAGGAAGCGATGAAAAGCGGTATTCAGGCTGATTATCCGGCACAGAACATCGGAGTCCGGCTTTTTGACGGTTCTTACCATGATGTCGACTCTGATCAATACAGCTTTGAACTTTGTGCTAAACTTGCCTTTCGCCGATCTGCCCAACGAGCCAATCCCACTATTTTAGAACCAATAATGGACGTTGAAATTATAACTCCTGAAGAATATATGGGAGATGTTATTGGTGATTTGAATGGCCGGCGCGGCGTAGTTGGTAAAATGGATAACAGTGAACAGGGGTCGGTGGTACACGCCAAGGTGCCCCTTGCCGAAATGTTCGGTTATACTACTGATCTTCGTTCCCAAACGCGGGGACGTGCTGTTTACAGTATGGAATTTGCTGAATATGCACCGGTTCCTAAAAACATTGAAAAAGAAATTTTAGAATCCAGAACATAGTAAACATTCACTTTAATTTTACGACACCATGGCAAAAGAGACCTACAAGCGGGACAAGCCGCATATAAACATAGGAACGATCGGGCATGTAGACCACGGGAAGACGACGCTGACGGCGGCCATAACGAAGGTGATGGCCAAGCACTACGGGGGCGTGGCGAAGGAGTTTATTGACATAGACAATGCCCCGGAGGAGAAGGAGCGGGGCATCACGATAGCCACGGCGCACGTGGAGTATGAGACGGGGGCCCGCCACTATGCCCATGTGGACTGCCCGGGGCATGCCGACTACGTGAAGAACATGGTAACGGGGGCGGCCCAGATGGACGGGTCGATCTTGGTGGTAGCGGCCACCGATGGGCCGATGCCGCAGACCCGCGAGCACATCCTGCTGGCCCGGCAGGTGGGGGTCCCGCAGATTGTGGTATTTATGAACAAGACGGACCTGGTCGACGATGAGGAGCTGATCGAGCTGGTGGAGCTGGAAGTCCGCGAGCTGCTGAGCAGCTACGAGTTTGACGGGGACAACATCCCGGTGATCAAAGGCTCGGCGCTGGGGGCCCTGGAAGGCAATGAGGCTGACGAGCAGGCGATTTTGGAGTTGATGGAGGCCGTCGACGAGACGATCCCGACGCCCGAGCGGGACATTGACCAGCCGTTTTTGATGCCGGTGGAGGATATATTTTCGATCACCGGCCGCGGGACGGTGGCCACGGGCCGCATTGAGCGGGGCGTGGTGCACCTGCAGGACGACATAGAGATCGTGGGGATCATCGAGGAGCCGATGGAAAGCGTGGTGACGGGCATTGAGATGTTCAACCGGATGCTGGAGGAAGGCCAGGCCGGAGACAATGCGGGGATCCTGCTGCGGGGCATCGACAAGGAGCAACTGCAGCGGGGTATGGTGTTGTGCGCGCCGGGTTCGATCACCCCGCACAAGAAGTTTTCCTGCGAGGTGTATGTGCTGAGCAAGGATGAGGGCGGGCGGCACACGCCGTTTTTC
>DASQZL010000290.1:0-5573 GCA_035638715.1 Balneolaceae bacterium | reverse complement strand
GCAAACTCTTTGACCAGTTCTGTAGTACGAAACGAACGGGGAGAATTCTCCGGATAAAAAGATCGGCTGACAATCAGAATGTTTTTCTTTTTTTGGTCTTTAGCCCGACCATAATATGTCGTCAAATTTTCCATAAATAATCAAAAAAAGAATGCTATTCTCATTTTTAAATTCAATGAATAGTACTTTCAATCTCATATCTTTTTATTCGTCCTCAATACATACAGAACTGCCGAAAGACGATAATAAAAATAGATAAACGGATTCATTTTATGCTTCATCAAATCAGGCAAAATTTTTAAAGTCCCCAAAAAGGCTTTTAGCAATGCAATAGGGCCATTTATTCGACAATCATAACCTCCTGTTATCCAAATTTTACGTTTGTCATATTTTGACAATCCCTTCGCTGCACTTTCATAAGGATGCTCTACGATATATGCCGGGATAAACTTTACTGTTAAACCGGCATTGATGCAGTCCTGGACAAATATACTTTCGTCTGATCCAATTAGGAGCTCCTGGCCGGCACCAAAGCGTTCATCAAAGAAAATGCTATTTTCTTTGATGCTATTAATTCGAAAGCCAATTTCTACTGTCCCAACCGAAGGAGCATCCCGGTATTTAATAACCTCATTGGGATAATTTTTATACTCGGGCTCATGAGGGCCGGTTTTAATTTTAAAATGTGCTACATCCAGATCCGGATCTCTTTCAAACACTCGATTGAGCGTATCAAAATAACTCGCTTTATAGACGACGTCATCATCCGCAAAAAGGCCAATATCACCTTCGGCAAGTCGTATTGCATTATTTCTTGATTTAGTTACTCCCTTTCCGGGAATTTGTGATACCAGGATATCACTTCGATTCAGAAAAGCAGGAACTTTCTTGAATTTTTCATCCGTATACTGATGAGAGACGATATATTCTACATTACATTGGGGATCCAGTATGACATGGCCAAGATTGTTGATACCTGAATCGATGGTTGAAATCAAGATGTTAATTTTTAATGCCACGATACTTCACCTCTCCCAATTTTATTCGTTTTTTAACAAATAGGTTCCATAGATGTGTCCGGCAGACATTGTAATCCATATAATCCAGGCTACAAAATAGAGTCTGAGTTTTTGTGTAAAACTGGCTTCAAAATCAATATTACGGAGTAGTTTGTTGAGTCTTTGGGGATGGTAAGGCAGCAAACTTTTTATAAATTTCTTATAAATAGGGATCTTTTTGCCCTGTAATTTCCAAAATACAGGATAACCCTTTGCCTCTCTCCATTGCTTTCTTAAAAGTTTACGAAATGTTTTAACCTTCTTTAAGGCCCTTGATTTATCACAGAATACCAGCTTGTATCCCCTTTGAGTAGCCTTCCAGGTCCATATTCCATCTTCAGCTGTTTTAGCACCTTCGGCAAATTTTCCAATTTCATCGAAGAGTTCAGTCCTGACAAAAAGAGAAGATGTTACAGCAACTCCTCTATTTTGGACCTGTTCTTTTGTCGTTGCATTATTGGAATCATAAAGCTTGGCTCCTGTGATGTTTCCATCAAAATCGAAACAAACTTTACTGCTAACAATATCGGCGCCCTCCCTTTCCATACATTTCAACCCTTCTTCCAACCATTTTTTTTCCGGTATTACAGTTCCATCTAACAAACAAATAATTTCTCCATTCGAGGCTTCAATCCCCCGGTTTCTGCTGGAATAAGAACTATTAGGATATTCAATCTGGAGTATATACCCTACATCCTTGTACCGGCTTACCAATTCTTTGGTATTATCTGTTGAACCATTATCTACCACAATAACTTCAAACTTATCTCTTTGAAAAGTTTGTTCCTGAAGCGCATTCAATACCTTCTTAAGTTCAACCGCTTCATTATAAACCGGTATGACAATCGAAGCCTTTTTCATATCGCACCCTTTGTCCTTATTCGTTCAATAAACAACCGGGGTATTATTTTTTTTATCCAGTATGAAAGATCTTTGTGTATCGGATTAAAGGGAAAGGCCAATAATTCTGACCACATTTCGCTAATTAATTCCTTAAATAATTCATTTCCATAATCAGCCGTACTATGACCCTTTATTGAAAGTAGGTTTTCTATTAGCAGTCTATTATTGAAAGGCCGTAGTTCTTCTGCTGCAATATCTTGTTCTGATGGATATTGGGCTCCCCAGTTGCTCAGACGTTGCTCCCAATAGAATATTTCACCTAAACTCAGATCCCCAATCTGATCCAGTTCATCAATCCATGCAATTAATTCCTGTATCACATAAGGTTCATCATCATAGCCAATGGCCCCGGCAAGTTGCTGCGCATTTGTAAGGCTACTATTACTATTTAAATGATTACTATATGGGTTTCGAAATAATTCACCAATGTTACCTCCTAAATAAACATAATTTGTTTTCTCATAAAGTTTATGGAAAATTGAATTTGTCTTTGTCAGTATTCTGGCATTTGTAATATTTTTGGAGAGTAGATGTGTGAACCAGCCTGGTAATTTACCTGTGGAATTCAGGATTCTGAAATTCAAATCTAATTTTTTGCAAATTTGTTGGGGAACTCTAACATCAGGATGACTTGCGGGAAGGGAGCCATTTCGTTCTACAAATAACTCAATCTTGTCTTTTACATCTTTTGATGCCGCAAGCAACGCCCGGCTATCATAGCCTGCCGTTATGCTTTGCATCACTTCATATCGATTGGCAATAGCCTTCATAGTGCCCTTCATAATGGTAGCGGCATCACCAAGAATTTCTTCTTTAGTTTTATCTTTTTTAAAAGCCTTGGCTGGAAAAAACCTTTCTGTTTTCGCCGGAAAAAACTGCAGATAATGATTGGGAATCAGAATCAAACAATTCTCATAAATTGTTTGATTTCCGACCCATGCCGACTCTGATTGTCGGAATTTTTCTGATCTCAAAAAACTAATCAGGGCTTTGTCTTTACGAAAATTTAAATGAGTGACATGATTGATTATTTCCGGTTGTGATCCGAACCAAAGCCTATCTCCCAGCTCGAAATAATATACCGTTCTGTGTCCGGTAGGATCTGTAAATACATAGGTATCCTCTGAATTCTGAAAGATCATCACCCATCTTCCCGATAAAATGTTTGTAGCCTCAATCAATGATGCTACATCGGAAATTTGTTCTAAAAGTTCTTCAGCTATTGTTTCTTCTGTTATCTCCGGACGAAATGGATCTATAGCAACTCCAATAATTGTAATCAGAATACTGCCACTCTTCCTACTCACAAATGGGAGATCGTCATGAATTGAAAGATACTGACCATGCATCAAGGGCTGGCTATCCCAATATTCATTCATTATATATGGTTCCGGTCCAACAATAAATTGGCGCCGAAAAAAATATCTTTGTAATGTTTGCTCCACTTGTGAAGTCATTTTATTTATCAAGTGTTATCCCAAAAGATTAGATACTGAACCCTTTTGAGCGTCTCTCGTCCTAAAGGAACGTTATACCGATTCCATTAAAAAATCTAATAAAGTGAAAAATCATATTTGCGCGATTTATCTGAATATTTTTCTATCTTAAAACCTGCTATCTTAAACATATCGACAACTATTTCCCTCAGAATGTTTCTGAAAAATCTTTTCTTCTCAAACCTCAACCCCAGTTTCCCAAGAATCTGCAGTTGACGTCTGAATTCTTTGGCTGACCTTTTTTTTAGAAGATTCTTTGCAAGTGCGACGTAATAAAGATTAATTTTTTTGGACAACGTTTTCTTGTGTTCCTCTTCCGTCAGGAAAAAGGGTCCATATTCCAGTTGCATATATAATCTGGCGTGAATAAAAGCATACGTATCTTTTGCTTTGGTATTTGTGATACTATCTTCGTGGAGTCTTGTAAATGTTAATACCTGGTGTACGAACCCAAAATCAGATTCAGTCAATACATCCAAACACGCCGCTGTGTCAGTTCCATAGAGTGATTCTTCATAAAATTTCTCTCTTTTCCTTATCAAATCGGATCGTAGTAAAATGGAGGTTGGGGAACCGAAAATAGAGAAACTTTGCAATAGATGTTTACGGGCGATCTCCTTACCAGGAACAAAGTTACTGGGATAGGGCAAGCCATCTAAACTTACTTTGTTTCCTACCAGCCGGTAAGAGCCGACGATACCAGCACTTGAATATTCTTCGGCTACCTCAACCATCTTTGAAATGCAAGCCGGATAAATCCAGTCATCAGCATGCACAACTTTGCAGTACTTGCTCTCCGGTGATATCTGTCTGAATGCGTGATTCAAGTTTTCCAACTGAGGCAAGAACTCCTCATTATTATGAATCCGAATACGACTATCCTTTTCCGCATATTCCTGCATGATCTGCAAGCTCCGGTCCGTGCTCTGGTTATTAACCAGCACATACTCCCAGTTATCATAATCCTGGTTGAGAACACTCTCTATGCACTCCCGTAAAAATTTCTCCCCATTATATACCGGCGTCAGAACTGAAACAAACGGTTCCTTTTTAGTATCCGTGTTTTCAATATTTTGTCGCATTTCCATTCTTTTAGTGAGCTAAATTATTACTTTTCTCGTGTGAAATGCCTCAGCATATTTTGTTTCCGAGGCACATTCCACTCCTCTCATTCGCATAATTGCGTTAAGCAATTCCTCATCAAACCATTGCTTGTTTAATTGACTTTTAAAATTGTCGAAAATGATCTTGTTTTTCTGTTTAACCTGTTCTTCTTGGAGTGTAAAGAACAGGTTCGGAGTCCCCAGATCCCCATCATATTTCGGTATTTCAAACTCGAAAATGAGGTGATTGCGGAAAGTATTCCAAGTCAATTCGTTAACCACCCGGTGATCCTGGTGCAGATCATCCCGGTAATGGGTAAAAATAATGTCAGGAGTAAAATCTTTTTTTATGCTTTCAAACTCGTCTTTGATTCTGGGCCAGGCCGAAGGCATATAACCATCCTGATAATCAAAAACTGTTATATCCGCATTCGGTATCGTTTCTAAAAATTCATTTGCGCTCGATACAGCTTCTTTTTTTCTGTCCACATTAGAAGTAAAGACTACCCACTTAATCTGATTAATATCATAATCCTCAATCATTTTTAGCAGTGTGCCTCCACAGCCGATCTCGATATCATCACAATGAGCTCCCAGCAGAAGGATTTTTAATCCCTCTTTTCTCGGCATGGTGAATGTCGTGTTTATCATATTTTCACTGCCCCATTTCCATTTTGTACCTGACCTGTTTTTTCCAATTTATAAGACTCCCAAACTCTCCAGGGAGTTAATCCCTTTTCATACATCGTATCTATCTTATGCTTGTCCTTAAACGTATCGAGCGGCATCCAAAAGCCTTCATACTTATGACCATACAACTGATTTTCCCGTATCAACCGCTGAAAGGGCTCGACGACCAGATCTTCTCCATATTCCATATAATCAAAAATTTCATTCTTGAATACGAAATAGCCCGCATTAATCAATAAACCGGATTTAGAGATGGGACTTATACTTTTAACCTCGCCATCGCCCTCGACCTGGACAACATGAAAACTTTGTGTTGGCTGATA
>DASQZL010000289.1:0-8880 GCA_035638715.1 Balneolaceae bacterium | reverse complement strand
GTGCGGAGAGGGAGGGATTCGAACCCTCGATACCCCGTTAAGGGGTATACTCCCTTAGCAGGGGAGCGCTTTCGACCGCTCAGCCACCTCTCCAAGAGAATTGCAAATATAAGCTATATATAATCAGTTATCAATCAAAAGAAGACGAATAGTCGAAAAAAGGGTGGGAATCTCTACGACGATCAATCTGTAACTTTCAACCGGAAACCATACCCTATAACCTTCGGTCATTAACTTTATCCACCCTTACTCCTCATCCAAAATGTAAATCTGAGCCAGATTTCGTCCTTCTTGTGCATAATCGAGACCATAACCAAGTACAAAAAGATTGGGGATTTCAAATCCCACATAATCGAGTTGCACATCATAGCGCGTCGCTTCTTTTTTGTGCAACAGCGTCACGACTGAGAGTGAAGCCGGTTTCTCTCTCTCAAGTTGGTCGGTCAGATATTTCATGGATAGTCCGGTATCGACGATATCCTCAACAAGAACCACATGACGATCTTTTATATCGGCATCGATATCCTTCAAGCTGGTCACCTGCCCGGACGAGACCTTGGCATCACCATAACTGCTCAATTTCAGGAAATCGACCTCGCAGGGAATTTGAACACGGCGCATTAAATCGGATAAAAAAATATAAGCCCCGTTCAGCACTCCAATAAAAATCGGGCGCCTTCCTTCAAAATCCTCAGTAAGTTTTTCACCCAGTTCAGCCACCCGCTTCTTAAGCGCTGACATACTGATAAATGGTTTAAACGTTTCCCCGTTGCACGTTACAATTTGAGGGGTATAGTCTGGCATTCTTTATAAAATATGTTTTATCGTTAAGCACCGGGTGGTCGTTTCTTTACATTTAAGCGCGTCAGCAATGGTTCCCGGCGGCTGCTTTTTTTCAATTGGCGGAAATATAACAGCACAGATTGTTTCTTCAAAAGATTCCAACACCAGGGCGTCAGGTTTTTCAGTGGCACTAACTTTACGATTCGTCAGATGATCCGCAACGGATTGATGGCCGGTCATACCCAGCGGCTGAAAACGGTCACCTTTTTTCCATTTGCGAATATGCAACGGCCAGCTAATAGCGTCCTGATCAAGATATAAACAGTGTTCGAAATCGGGATTATGAAACTCCTGTATCTCGAATTGCAGGCCGTTAAAGGATATGGCCGCTTCTTCGATCTCTTCCCGGCGCAGTGTTAGAAAAACATCGGTTTCTCCGGTATCAACCACCAATTTCAGGACATCACGGTCGCGCATCAGCTCCATACTTTCGGTCAGCTGAATACTTTTCCCGGTTTGAAGTTCTTCAAGTTTGTCAAGCTCATTCAGTGCCCCGCGACTTATTTCTGCATCTTTATCTACTTGGTTAACGTAATAAATGAGAACAGATTTTTGCAATTTTTCATCCAGCTGCAGAAAATCCGTACGGCTAAGACAATTCTTTTCATCCGTAATCTCATTAAGAATGTAGCGAAGGGATGAACCAAAGATATCCGCCTGTTCAGCTACGCGCAGCACATTTCGGCGCCACCCGGGGAAATGTTGTTCCAGCTCCGGCAGCCATTCATTACGCAAAAAGTTTCGGGCAAAATCGGATGAAAAATTGCTTTCATCGTGGCGATAATCAATGGATTGATCCCGGCAATAGGTCTCGATTTGATCCCGGCTCACGTTAAGAAGCGGCCGGAACAGGTGACCGTCCCAAACCTGCATAGCCGACCAGCTTGCCAATCCGCTGCCATGAAATATTTTCTGCAAAATTGTTTCAATTTGATCGTCTTGGTGGTGAGCCGTCACGATGCCGTTTGCCTGCATTTGATCAGCAACCAGTTCAAAGGCCGAATAACGTACTTCTCTTGCCCACTGCTGAAAATTCCGACCTTCGGCTTCCGCCGGATCAACAGTTATGGTTTTGCAGTCAATATCAAATTTTCGAGCAGTCTTGGCCACGAGTTCTGCATCTTTGTCGGAGGCCGCTCCTCTTTTTTGATAGTTAATATGTACGATGTGCAACGGAACATCCAGTTTTTGCAGGATATGCAACAAACACATTGAATCCGGGCCGCCGCTTACCCCCATCACAAAGGATGGGTTTTTCGTAGCAAAAAAATGCTCTTTCTGCTGCTGTACAATTTTTTCAATCGGTGATGACCCGAATTTGCTCATGCGAAAATGTCTCCAAGTCTCCTTCTTTACTTATGCCAGTTAACTCTCCCTCCTCGTTTACACCCAGCAATTTAAATTCTCCATCAAGCGGACGGTCATCAACCTGCAAGTCGACCCATTTTCCATAACCAATTATTTTTTTATTTATTGATCTCACTAATTCGATATCATGCCTGAGCCAGCGTGAATACTCAAATTCAAGTCGCGATAAAAAACCACACAGAAACGCTTCCCGATCGATCGCACTGGTGCTCTCCTGTTTCAGGGATGAAGCAGTTGATTGAAGTTCGCCTGAAAATTGCTCCTGATTAATATTCAAACCTATCCCAATCAACAGGCGATCAATTGAATTACCATTAAAAACAGCCTCAGTAAGCAATCCACCAACTTTCTTTTGATTTACAAACACATCATTCGGCCATTTTATCACGGCCTTTTGATTGATGGTTTCCTCAATTTCCGCGATGGCTGCACGGGCGCAGGCCAGCGTCAGTATATGAAATCGTCCAGCTTCGGGCGGCATAAAAGCGAGGGTAAATGTCAAATTTTTGCCCGGGGCTGTCTCCCAGTTTCTTTCGTACTGACCCCGACCCCGGCGCTGATGATCAGCCAGGCAAAGCTGGCCGTGGGCTACCTCGCCGTCCGACAATTTTTTCATATATGTATTCGTAGAATCAAGCTCCTCAAAATAAATAAGGCTTTGTCCCAGCCATTGAGTCGAAAGTGCCGTTTGATATTTATCTATATCGAACAAAGCAAAATTTTTTATTAAAAAGCTCTTAAAATCCCTTTAATCGTATTTCTAAAGCTCTGAAAGTCGTCGCTTCAGCAAGTCAATTTTAGCGATGGGGGTCGGATCAACACCATTTAACATCGCAAGGTAGAAGCTGGTCCAGTCGGCGAGCTGAATAAGCGAAAACATGCGGGTCAATCGGGAATTACCCCGCGTGTTGAACACATTTATTGAAGAGACCTGATCAGCAATTAATTCCTCCACAATCTGCATGCGCTGTTTGACAGGCGGTACATCATCCTTGTCACGAAGTATCACCACGGAGAGACGGCCGGTCAGGTGCGCAATCTGATCCCATCCTACAATTTCATTATGATTCATCTCGGGCAGTGTATTACCATAGGCCAGCGTTTTGGCATTTTCTTCCATCTGTGTCCGCCAGCGCAGATTTACAGGCTCCATAATCGTTGCATCCGAATAAATGATGGGAAGCGTATCCACCAAATCCTCAGCCAGTGCCAGGGCCTCATTATCTTCGGTATCTTCAAGAAGCTGTCCCTGTTGCTGCAGAAATTCACCGGTTTCCTCCAGAGCTTCGGCGCCTTCATCAATCAAACCCAGATATTCAAAAATACGAAACAACGGGACAAAGCTTGAAGCCAGCGCAGCACGGGGCGGCATGCCCCCCGGAAATTTTATATAATCAAAATCATTTTTCGAGGCCTGCACCAAAAGTTCCCCGCCTGAAGTAACGGCAATGAGTTGTGCTCCCCTTTTCCGGGCTTTGGAAACAGCAGACAGAGTCTCTTCAGTAGTGCCCGAAAAGCTACAGCCGACGAACAGGGTATTTTTGCCCACCCACTCCGGAATATTATAATGACGAAAAACCTGAACCGGCAGCGGACAGAAGTCATAACTATAAGCTCGAATCAAATCGGCACCAATCGCTGAACCGCCCATTCCCACCATACATATATTTTTAATGCGGTCAACATTTATATTCAGCGACAGTGATTCTGTCCGTTTAACCGCATCTTTCCACTGACGGGAAAACTGTTTCAACAGCTTCTCCATATCTCCACTGTCAAGCGAATTGATAGTTGATTTTGTAAGCTTACTCATGAGTATCAGTTCTTTTCCAGTTATTAAATAAAGCTTTTATCTCTTGCAATTCTTCACAATGTAACACTTTTTTTGCCAAACTCTTCATTTCTTTATAAGATCGATGGGTTAGCAGCGATTTTACCTGCGGAATGCCGACAGGCGATATACTCAGCGCCGAAACTCCCATACCAATCAGGGAAGCTGCCGCTGCCGGATAACCCGCAAGCTCGCCACATATTTCAACCTTTTTATCCTTCTGTCCAGCACCTTCTAAAACATCGTTGATGATTTTCCAGACCGCCGGATGTCGCTGGTCGTACCAGTCAGAAAGAAACGCATTCCCTCGGTTCACTGCAAGTAAATATTGCGTCAAATCATTGGTTCCAACGCTAAAAAAATCAATCTTTTCTGCAAATAATGATGTCTGTATCGCCGCGCTTGGAATTTCGATCATCATACCGAGCGGAATATTTTCATCCACGGGTTTACTACGGGCTGCCAACTGTTTTTGGCAACGCAGAATTTCGTTCTCAATTTTATTGATTTCTTTGAGGCAGCTTACCATTGGAATCAACATTTTGACGCGGCCCGGATGCCTCCCGGCCACTGTCAGAATAGCCATCAATTGATCTTTCAAAATTGTCCTTTCATTGAGCAGCATACGAATTCCGCGCCATCCCAATAAAGCATCGTCTTTGCCAAGATTTTCTTCAAACTGCTCACTGCTGCGATCAAATAAACGAATGGTGACAACCTGCTCATTTGTTTTCTGAAGAAATTGTTCATAAAAATTAATTTGTCTTTGCAGACTGTGCTCCTCCTGTTTGGTTGGAAAAATCGATTCTGTTCGCAACAACCCGATACCGTCGGCGCAATAATGATTGTAACGGTCCAGTTCATCGGCCAATTCCACGTTAGCACGAATGGTAAACCGGCGCCCATCCGAGGTAACAGAGGGCGAACGACAAATTTTTTCACTATCGCTTGATGATGGTGCCTGTGAGTCTTCATGCTCATCAAGCTGACCATAGGTTTTTTCGGCAGGGTTAATCGTGACCAAACCACTCGCCCCGTCGATGAAAATCCTCGTGTTACCATCAGTATCGATATACCCGGTAATGCCCTGCACGCCCACTACCATCGGTATACCCATAGAACGGGCTATTATTGCCGCATGTGATGTATCTCCCCCTTTTTCAGTAACAAGTCCCTTAATATCACTTCTGGAAAGTTCAACGACTTCACGCGGACTGAGCTCTTCGGCCACTACAATATCCCCGCCATTTTTTTGTGAAGGTTCTTTTTGTCCTTCAATCGCTTTAATGAGTGAGTCACGGATATCAGCAAGATCGACCATGCGACTCTGCATCCGTTCACTTGCTGCTGTTGAAAGCAGATTAATATATTTGGAAAAGGCCTCTTTTACCGCGCCTTGAACGGAGTAATGATCTTCTTTGATAAATTCCTGTACTTCCTTCAATAATTCCGGATCGGAAATAACCGCTATCTGAACTGCTAAAATATCTTTCGACGCTTGCAATTTTTCTTCTTTTTTCAACCGGGTCCATCGTCTGCGTAAAGTACGGCTGGCTTTCCGGAAGCGTTTGATCTGTTCCGCCGTCTCTTCATCGCTGATGTGAGATGTATTAATATCCGGCCCTTCGTTAATCTGCACAATGGCCTTTCCAGCAACTCTGCCTGGCGAAGCCGGAACGCCTTGGATGGTAATTTCTTCCAGGGATGTTGGTTGAGAATCTCTCATACAAGAGTATTATTATGGTGCGTTAATATAAAAACGTGTTCAAAGCTGGTCATATTTTTTAGTATGGCGCTATCCTTGCTTCATGTTACTGCTTATTGTTCCCCGAAGCCTTTTACAAATAATTCCAAAATTTTTTTTGCTGCTTCCTCCTCGTCCGGACCGTCCAATTCCAAATCAAGTTCGGTGCCTTCCTCTGCCGCAAGCGTCATCACGCCCAGAATACTTTTCCCGTTCACACGCCGATCTTTCTTCGAAATATAAAAATCGGACTCAAATTTGGTGGCCGTATCCACCAAAAGTGCTGCGGGCCGGGCATGCAACCCCATATCATTTACAATTTTTACTTTTTCCTTAATCATTTTAAAATCTAATTTTTAGAAAAATGAAAATAATTATGTAAAGAATCCACAATCTTCCGGGATTCATCATTTTTTTTCTACTTCATACCCAATATCCGAAACTTGGCCTCAAGGCTATCAGCATTCAATACACACAATTCTTTTATTTCGTGCCGAAGCTGTAATAATTAATGAAAATTTCTTTATTTCTCCCTTTTCATTATTTCATAATCTCTGTTACCTTTGTTTGTATTTAATTAAAAATAAATTCATAGAAAATGGCTGTCACAAAAGAAGATGTGAATTACGTTGCTGATCTTGCACGCCTGCAATTTTCGGAAGAAGAATCGGAAAAAATGGCCGGTGAGATGAGCAAGATACTCGATTATATGGAAAAACTGGAGGAAGTCGACACCAGTGATGTAGAACCGCTTAAGCATGTTATTGATCTTGAATACCGGCTGCGCAGCGATGAAGCTAAAGAGCCGCTGGATCACGAAAAAGCACTGAAGAATGCGCCTGATGCCGATAGCGACTATTTCCGCGTACCGCGGGTGATCGAGTAATTTAATCTGCGGGCTGTCCATCCAATCAAATATCACGGCCGCGCTTAGCGATTAAAATATATACTATTACTGGTATAGACGTTTATAAATAGATCGGTTTATTAGGTTTGCCGGTAAAAATTGGTGGGCTGCGCCGTGTATATTTTGTGGTGGGATTCACTTTTCCAGTGACTGTTTCGCTTTTTATCGATCGCCGAATTATGAAACTAATTTATAATTCAATCTTTTACGTATTATTAATATTATAAAAATTCATCGTAAACGACTTAACTGACTTCCATGGCTCAGCCTAATTCCTCGCTTAAACAAGATTTTATATCCCGCCTTTCCCGTAACAAACAGCACCTTATTGCCTTAGCTGTCTTTCTTGTACTTCCTTTCATTTTGTACAGTGCCATATTTTTTGGTGGCAAACAATTTTTTGGTAATGATGTAATTCAGTGGCGGGCCGGGGCTCAGGCGATCAAACAATATAAAAAAACACATAATGGAAAGAACCCGCTATGGGATACCAACGTATTCTCAGGCATGCCGGCCTACACGATATCGCAGCCCGTGCCAGTGCCTAATTTCGATACGTTTATGAAAAAAGTTTCGGGTGATTCGTACCCCGTCCCTTATTACTGGGTCATACTTGTTGGTTTTTACCTGTTTTTTATAATCCAGGGCTATCGGCCGCTGGTCTCGGCGGTGGGATCAATTTTCATTAGTTTTACCACTTACCTGCCAATTATCGTCGAAGCGGGCCACTATAACCAGTTTGTGGCTTTCGCATATATTCCCTGGATTCTTGTTGGTTATTGGCTGCTGAGCCGTGAGAACAGACCCTGGCTTGGCATCTTTTTGTTTGCGCTTTCTGTGGCTCTTGAACTCAGAGCCAACCATCCCCAAATCACCTATTATTTTCTATATTTACTGGGAATCTGGTGGCTGTATGATACGGTGATGCAATACCGGCAAAATCAGCTGAAAAACTGGGCCTATCGCACCGGACTGATGATCATCGGCGGAATTATAGGCATTTTGTGCAGCCTTGAAAATTATATCACGCTTTATCAGTATGCCCAGTACAGCACGCGCGCCGGTTCAACGTTGTCGGCCTCTTCGGGCGGCGGACTCAGCCTGCAGTATGCTTTTAAATGGTCGGAAGGCTTTGCCGAACTGCTCACGCTCATCATACCGGGACTTTTTGGCGGCGCATCCGGACAGGCTTACTGGGGCCCCAAACCATTCACAAGCGGCCCCCATTATCTTGGAGCAATTACCTTCGTTTTTGCTTTGATCGGACTTTTCCGGTCAAAACGAAAAACCAAATATTTATTCCTGGGCATCGGCACCCTTACCCTGCTTTTCTCGCTGGGATATCACTTCCGCCTGCTGAATGCGTTTATGTTCCACTACATCCCGTACTTCAACAAATTCCGCACGCCGGAAATGTGGCTGATGATCACGATCATTTGCTACTCCGTCATCGCCGTATATGGGATTGAATCGCTCATCATCCTTGCGTCTCAAAAGAAAAAATCGTTAGAACCACTCTACTGGCCGGTGGGTATCGCATTAGCTGTAGGAATTTTATTCACTTTTGCCAACGGGGCCGTATTATCCTTTAACAAGCCCGGCCAGCAGCAACAGCTCGCTCAACAGGTGGCTCAGCATAATAACGTATCTCCGCAGAACAAGCAGGTACAGCAGCGGGTTCGGCAATACATTAATACCCACCTTAAGCCTAAACGCAGAAAAATGGCGCAGCACGACTCCACGCGCTACCTTATCCTGGTAATTTTGGTTATTGGACTTATATACGCTTTCTACCGGCAAAAGGCAGGGGTTGGGCTCTTCCTCATCGGACTGATTATTCTGGCCTGCTACGATATGCTCAGCGTGGGGAGCCGATATATCAAAAAACAGGATTTAAAGAGCGATAATTTAAAAGCTACGCAGGTTATTGAGCAGCAAAAACGCCCGATGGACACGTTCATTCAAAAAAACATTCAGAATAAAAGCGAACCATACCCCTACCGTGTATTCCCGCTTCTTGATAATCCATTTAACAATAATGTCCCGGCTTATTTTTATCCCAGCATCGGTGGGTATAGCGGGGCTAAACTCAGCTATTACCAGGATTTTATTCATCACTCACTGATGACAAAGGGCTCCATCAACATGGCCGACCTCGATATGCTGAACGTAAAATATATTACTTAT
>DASQZL010000288.1:0-10197 GCA_035638715.1 Balneolaceae bacterium | reverse complement strand
CTGAGGAATGGGTTTGGTGCGATGGGGCGCTCGATGCACTGTCCTGGATCCAGCAGCAGGGATTCAAAATCATCGTGGTAACGAATCAGTCGGGCATTTCCAAGGGTATATTTTCTGAATCGGATACCCGGCATCTTCATGCATGGGCGGATAAAAAATTAAGTCAACATGACATTACCGTTGACGACTGGTATTATGCCCCCTGGCATCCCGAGCATGATGATGGCGATAAATACAACCCGGAAGATCGCAAACCCGGCACGGGGATGTTCGAAAAGGCCGCCCGTAAACATGATATCAATTTTTGCAGATCATTTATGGCGGGTGATAAAATCACTGATTTGAAACCTGCCATTGAGCTGGGCATCACGCCTCTTTTTATCCGGTCCCGTTTTGCGCCAAGCCAGGATAAGGAATGGCTGCGCAGGCATAATATTCCCATTTTTGACACTCTTTGGGAAGGCATACAGGAAATGGATGAGCTGGAGAGGGAATAGCCTGGGTATCCGGCTTGCAGCGATTTGCTGCTAATGCGGGAATTTTTCAATCCGGGATGATCAGCGACAGCGACTGACCGGAAGCCGTTCGATAAATATTAAAATCGGTATCCAGCGTGAAAACCTGCGCATCCGGTAATGTTTCCGCCATTTGTAGCAGGCAAGCATCGGCAAAAGAGGCAGGGAGATTAGCGTAAGTTTTGATTATTCCTCGAATTCTTGAGACGTGGTCTTGATACGAATACGAGACATCAATTTTGTCCGTTGTGAGTATTTCTATAAATCCCCGTTGGGAAACATGAGCTCTTTGTAAGAGGAAAAAAGTTTCAGAAAGTACTGATTCACATGTATAAAATGGTGCTTTTAACTGTTCCATGCGATGGACAACAAATTTATGATATTGATCTCGCCTGTCCAAAGCAGCAACCAAAGGACCAGAATCGATAATAGTACTCATTTGCCGTAGTCTTCCATATATTTTGGATTGGTTGATAAATCGCCCGGCCCTTCAACCGAGCCAACTAAATGCTCGATCCCATCTAAAAATGATCCCGGTTCGGCTTCAATTGGTTCTTCCTCTACGGCTTCTTCCACCAGATCCATTACCGCTTTTTTCTGGCTCACGCCACGACGTTTGGCAAGCTTGCGGATTTTGTCTTTCTGTTCGGGAGTTAACTTCATACCGAACCATTCTATTTTTTTCTCTGCTGTACTCATAATTATTCACTATTGTCAAAGTTGCAATATAATTTACAAACGTTGCAACAGCTATTCAATTATATATTGCTGTATTTTTCAGCTACCGAAACAAATATTTAAAAAGAAGAAATATCAAGTTCAGTTTTGTGAGCCGATTCCTCGGTAGGATATAAATTCAATTAAAATAAATGCTGTTCAATTGTTATATTTTGCTCTGTAAAAATGAATGCGATAAATTTTTAAAATCCTGTTATGAAAATTCACGAGTATCAAGCAAAGGAAATTTTAGATAATTACGGTGTAGCAGTGCCGGGCGGTTCTGTTGCCCAAACGGTAGAAGAAACAGTTCAGGCCGCTAAAAAATTAAAGAAGGATGGTACCACCTTGTTTGTGGTGAAGGCGCAGATCCATGCCGGCGGTCGCGGAAAGGGCAAAACCAGGGAAAGTGGCGTTAGCGGCGTAATTCTTTGTAAAACGATTGATGAAGTACGAGATGCGGCCGAATCGCTGTTGGGCGATGTACTGGTCACCAAGCAGACCGGCCAAAAAGGCCAGAAAGTTCAGCGGGTGTATGTGACGGACGGCGTTGATATTGAACAGGAATTTTATCTCGGCATTCTGCTGGATCGTGCCAAGAGCCAGAACGTTATCATGGTTTCAACTGAAGGCGGTATGTCTATTGAAGAAGTAGCCGAGGAATCACCCGAAAAGATCGTGAAGGAATGGGTTGAGCCCGGCATGGCGCTTCAGCATAATCAGGCCCGTCACCTTGCTTTTGAGCTGGGTCTGGAAGGCGACGCTTTTAAGCAGGGCGTGAAATTAATTATGAAACTTTATCGCTGCTTCAAAAAGACGGATGCAAGTTTGGTTGAAATCAACCCGCTGGTTCTTACTCCGGGCGGTGATGTGCTGGCGCTGGACGCTAAAATGACCTTCGATGACAATGCGCTTTTCCGCCATGATAACATTCAGCAGCTACGTGATGAATCGGAAGAAAATCCGGTGGAACTTGAAGCTTCGCAATACGGCTTGAATTATATCAAGCTGGATGGCAATGTGGGTTGCATGGTGAATGGGGCAGGTTTGGCTATGGCTACGATGGATATTATCAAGCTTTCAGGCGGTGAGCCGGCTAATTTCCTGGATGTTGGCGGCAGTGCCAATGTGAAGACGGTGAAAAATGGGTTCCGCATCATTTTGGAAGACCAAAATGTAAGGGCCATTCTGATTAATATTTTTGGCGGCATCGTACGGTGCGACCGCGTGGCAAACGGAATTATTGAAGCGGTGAAGGATCCGGAAATTGCCCGGCAGGTTGAAAATGTACCCATCATCGTTCGCCTGCAGGGAACCAATGCGGAGAAAGCCAAAGAGATTATTGATAACAGCGACTTGAATGTAATTTCCGCAGTACTGCTCAAGGAAGCTGCTCAGGAGGTATCCGACGTGTTGGCGGCCTAATTTGTAAGTAATATTTCTTTTCTGAGACCTGTCAGATTTTGAAGATCTGGCAGGTCTTTTTTAGGCTTTCTGCTGCGTGCCCAAATAAATAGAGTTAAGTGTTACAGCAATGCCCGGCTATTCGATGGGCCGGCTGTATTATCATAAATCCAGATTTTACGATAAAAGGAGATATCGTTTGAATTAGAAAGTAGGAGGATGCCGGCGCTGAGGCCTCATTTCGGACGAGCTACAAGCCCCAATAGCAAACAACTGCTTCCCTGCCCGCCACCAACCTTCTATTTAATATAAGATCTACCATTTGTATAACTCTTCCAAACATAGGATGACAAAAGAATTGATTGTGCAAAACCCCCATATCAAAAATGCTATCTAAACCATGGTTGCACGTCAGCCGGATTGAGAGAAATTTCCGAATGCCATGACGAGCTATCATGAATTATCTTTCAGCTCGGAACTGTTCCTGTAATAATTGGTAAATAGCTTATCAGGGCATTTAAATCCTGACTAACTCCCAACTGCAAGGGGATGAAAAAGATTCTTCAGATATCGAATATCATCGCATTATTAATTACAATTGCGGTTAACTACCTATCAACCAGCGGGGTGATTAATGGCAAAACGGTTGCCAATATTTCCGACAAGTATCATACGCTTTTTACCCCTGCGAGTTATGCTTTTGGCATTTGGGCACTGATTTACCTGATGTTACTGGGCTTTGTCATTTACCAGGGAACCAGCCTTTTTGATGAAGCCGGTGAAAAAGATTTTGTCATGCAAATCGGCTGGTGGTTTGTCATCTCTTGCGCAGCAAATTCTGTGTGGATTATCGTTTGGATTAATGAATGGACGGGGCTGTCTGTCTTGATTATTGGGATACTCCTATTTTCACTCATGAAAATTGTTGTGAATACCAATATGGAGCGGTGGGACGCTCCGCTCCCGAAAATAGGTTTGCTCTGGTGGCCTTTTTGCGTCTATTCGGGATGGGTTACGGTAGCTTTTTTTGTAAATATGGCTGCTTTTCTTACGAAAATAGGGTGGTATGGAATTGGAATAGGTGATGCCGGCTGGGCAATAATCATGGCGATTGTCGCAGGAACAATTAACGTATTTATGATCTGGAGTCGCAATATGCGGGAATTCGCCGCCACGGGAATTTGGGCTCTGGTTGCCATAGCCTTTGCAAACTGGAATAGCCATCCGGCTGTCGTCTGGACGACCATTACAATTTCTGCAATATTATTTGTGAATATTTCGATCCATGCCTACCTAAACAGAGCTACTTCACCGATGGTAAAATTGCAGCAAATGAGGAACGGTTGAAATTACCATTACCGTGATAAAGTCAAGTCAGAATTTTTTTGACGTGTCAAGTGCTCGTCTATTGTTTTTTTACCAATGGAAGAGGGCTTGTTCCACTTTTTCAATGCTCGCTTATTCAGCCAATCAGAGGGTTTGAAAAGTTTCTTAAACTGATTTTGTCGATTTTTTTGTCGGTAAGCTTTCAGCGATGGTTTTATAATATTTCTCATAACGGGCAACAATTTTTTTCAAGTCAAATTTCCTGGCCCGTTTGGAAGCATTCCCAGCCATCTTTTCATGTTTTTCCTCATCGCTCAAAATCTGAACAGCATATTTTCCCATTGCTCTAATATCTCCCAAATCACAAGTAAAGCCGGTTTCCCCGTGAATATTGACCTCTGGCAGTCCACCTACATTAGAGCTAATAACCGGCACGCCGCACCCCATTGCTTCGAGTGCTGCCAACCCAAATGTCTCCGAACCGGATGGAATTAAAAATAGATCTGCAATGGATAATATTTCTTCAACCTGATCCTGTTTTCCCAGGAAGCGGACCTCATCGCAAACCCCCAAATCGCGGCAGCGCTGCTCGGCACGCCTGCGGTCGGGACCATCTCCCACGAGCAGCAGTTTTGCTTTTATATCATGCTTTAGGATATAATCGAATACGGAAACTACATCGGGAACGCGCTTGATCTCCCGGAAATTTGAAACGTGGACGATTATTTTTTCACCCTGCGGACTTATGGCCTTTCGAAAATGGTCTTTATCAGAGCGCTTAAACCGGTCCAGATCAATAAAATTGGGGATTACTTTAATATCTTTTTTGATGTCAAATCGACGGTAGGTCTCATCACGCAAATACTCCGAGACGGCGGTGACGCCATCGCTCTGGTTGATAGAAAAATCAACAATGGACTTATAGCTTGGATCGCTGCCCACCAGCGTAATGTCTGTTCCGTGTAAAGTGGTAATAATAGGAACCGGAGTTGCTTTTTCACCCAGAATCTGCTTGGCCAGGTAAGCGCTTGTGGCATGGGGAATAGCATAATGGACATGCAGAATATCAATACCTTCATAATCAATAAGACTGGCCATCTGGTTGGCCAGTGCTAAATCGTAAGGTGGATATTCAAATAATGGATACGAATTTAAATTGACTTCGTGATAAGAAATATTTGTTTGAAACGTTTCAAGTCTGGCAGGCTTGGCATAACTGAGTATGTGTACATTATGATTTTGCTGGGCTAATCCTTTAGCCAGCTCTGTTGCAATCACCCCGCTGCCGCCAAAAGTGGGGTAGCAAACAATTCCGATATTCATATTCAATTTATTTAGTTGAAGTAATTTATAATTGATCTGATCAATCTCCGGTTAATATCAACATAAATATCATAACTTAAAATTCCTCATTCTTATTATTAGGTGTAAAGCGCGTTAACTGTTATATTAAATATCGCTGTAAAACATAATTATAATAAAACAGGCTCAATTTAAAGAGCAAACATACTCTCATAAATAAATATTTCATGTAAGACTAAAAATTTATGGCAGGACATTCAAAATGGGCTAATATTAAGCATCAAAAGGCCAGAGAGGATAAAAAGCGGGCGAAGATTTTTAACAAACATCTTCGTGAAATTACGGTAGCGGCCCGTGAGGGCGGTGGTGACCCGGAAATGAATCCCCGCCTCGATACCGCCATCAGCAATGCTAAAAGTGATAATGTACCAAAAGATAATATCAACCGGGCAATTAAAAAAGGTACCGGTGAGCTGGATGAAGGGGATGGCCGTTATGAAGATGCCACCTACGAAGGCTATGGCCCGGGTGGCATAGCATATTTTATTGAGGTAACGACCAATAACTATAACCGGACGGTGGGCGAAATTCGCCATATTTTTTCCCAGCATGGCGGTAATTTGGGTACGGACGGTTCCGTTGGTTATCTGTTTGAGCAAAAGGGAATGATTCGTATCCCCACCGATGGTATTGATGAAGAAACATTTATGCTTGAAGCCATTGATGCGGGAGCAGAAGATATTGAAGCTGATGATGATTTTTTTGCTGTCACCACCGATCGCGAAACAATGTATGAGGTCCGTGATAATCTCAAAGATCAGGGATATGAAATCGAATCCGCTGAACTGGTTCGTATCCCTTCAACAGAAGTGAAGGTTGAAGAAGACACAGCGGTTTCTAATTTTAAGCTGATGTCTGATTTTGAGGATAACGATGATGTCTCAAATGTGTTTACCAATATGAAAATGGATGAGCAAACACTGGCCCTCGGCAAAGAAATCGACTAAACTTTGCAATTAAAAATAATGTTAGTCGTTTATAATAAATAACGATTTAGAAAGTACAGTAAAACGCAGTGCAGGATTAGAAGTTTAAGACTATGCAATATTTACTAACTTTTTTGTTGATTTTTCTTGTATTCGGCGGCGTTGGAAAGAAAGCGCGCCAGGCTAACAAGGCCTATAATCACGGGCAATATAAGAAAGCCATTCAACTTTATAAGAAAGCAATCGAACATCATAAAGATAATCCGAAATTATACTATAATCTGGGCAACGCACTTGCAAGAAGCGGTTCGCCTAAAAAGGCCATCCGGTATTATCGAAAATATAAACAAATGACCCGCAATACTGATCAAAAAGGGAAGGCTGATTATGATATCGGAAATATCTATTCCAAGAAAAAAAAGTGGAATAAGGCTATAAAATATTACAAAAACGCCATGCGTCGTAATGCCAGCGATGCGGATGCCAAGCACAATTACGAGTTGGCTTTACGCCATAAAAAGCATCAACAGAAAAAGAATAATAAAAAGGGAAGGAATAAGCAGAAGAAAAAGAATAAAAACCAGAAAAAGAAGGGGAAAAATAATAAAAATAGTAAGAAACATCAGAACAATAAGAAAAAGCAGAATCAGCAAAACGGGAAAAATGGTAATCAGCAGAAGAAAAAGCGTAAGCAACGATCACGATCGCATAAGATGACCAAGGCTGAGGCTCGCAAAATTCTGCAGGCCCTTAAAAAAGATGAACAAAATGTACTTAAGCAGCTAAAGAAAAAGAAAACGAAGTCTACGAATAGTTCCCATGGGAAGGATTGGTGATATTTACCGGTATGGTTTCCTGCTGCTTTTTTTCTGTATACCTTCATTGCTGTTTGGGCAGAAAAAATCACCCTCTGTACAGGCAACCGTTTCAAATACCACGCTTTTTACCGGGCAGCGACTGGAACTTACAATTACTATAAGCGGGGATTTCAGAAATGTAAATCGTCCCACACTGCCTAATTTTCCTGGTTTTAAACTTCTGAATAACACGCCTTCCATCTCGCGGAGTATCAGTACGATAAACGGGGTTACTAAATCATCTTACGCTTACAATTATTATCTGGTGCCAACAAGCAAGGGTCGGAAGCGCATCCCCCCCGTGAGTATTAAAGTTGACGGTAAAGTATATAAAACCGACCCGATCAATATTAAAGTTGAAAACCGCAGCAAGTCTTCACAAAATCAGTCTCAGAATTCGGGTTCCAATATTTATCTTCGCTTAAATATTTCAAAAAGGCATCCGGTTACCGGCGAGCAGCTTATTGCCAACGTGGAGCTGTATTTCAAAAAGGGACTGGAGGTTCAATCATATCAACCCGTTCCGGGATGGAAAGCCCGCGGCTTTTGGAAGGAATCACTGAATACCAATCAGCGGCCCAGCGTTCAATCGACCGTTATTAACGGAGTACGTTTCCGCAAGGCACGCTTGATGCAGTTTGCGCTTTTTCCCACCAAATCAGGTGAATTGACTATTAGTCCTTACCAGGTTAAGGTGACCGTTCAGTCGATTTCCCAGCAGGGTAGCCCGTTTAACAATTTTTTCGGCAGTCCCAACAGCTCTCAGCAAACAATAAAATTGAAAACCAATCCTATTACTATAACCGTCGATTCGCTTCCGAAGGCGGATACTTCACGATATATAGGAGCCGTTGGCGATTTTAATATCAGCCGTTCGATAAATACCAAAAAGGCGAAAGTCGGGCAATCCATTCAGATAAAGACCACGATCAGAGGAAGTGGCAACATTCCGCTTATTGATAAGCCCCGGTATAAATTTCCGTCCGGACTTGAAGTGTATCAGCCCCAGGAAAATTCAAATATTAACCGCAGTAATCACCGTATTAGCGGCACAAAAACATTTACGGATGTTTTGGTCGCGCGCTCGCCGGGCACGTTTAAAATACCACAAAAAACATTGTCGTATTACAATCCGCAAAAGAAAAAAATGATTGCCACAACGCTGCCGGCGCAAACGGTTAAGGTTACCGGATCGCCCGGGACGGCTGAAACTTCAAAACCCAGTTCATCATTTTCGCTTGAGCCGATAACCGGGCTGGCCAGTTGGGTTTCGCCTCATTCCCAATTACTTTATAGGTATTGGTGGTTCTGGGCGGGCATGTTTATTCCCCTGGCTGTGCTTGCCCTGGCGTACTGGCAACGATCTTATCGCTATAAAATGAATACGGACCGCGCCTTTGCCCGATCGCAAAAGGCAGTGCAGAAAGCACGGGGGCGTCTTGATGAAGCCCTGGAGAATGCCGAAAATGGCGAAACGAAACAGGCTTACAATTCGCTGCAAAAAGCCATCGAGGGATTTATCAGCGATCGACTTGGACTGCCTGAAGCGGGGCTTTCGATTGAACAGTACGTATCTGCACTTGAAGAACAAAAGGTCAACGCTGAGCTGGTGAAAAATGTTCGCATGCTGCTCAATAAATGCGCTACCATTAATTATGCCCCTGATCGTACGGCTGAATTATTAAAATCTCATGTGGGATTGGGAGAAAGCATCATCAACAAACTTCGCAAAGAGTTGTAAAAGTACCGGCAACTATGAATAAAAGAACGTTCTTTTTTGCTGTCGTATTGATACTTGCTGCTTTTGGTGGAATAAAAGCGGCCCCGCAAAATGACCCGCAACGTACGTTTGGTCGCGCCAACGATCAATTGCAGAAGGGCAATATTAACCAGGCACTTGATCTGTATCACCAGCTTGAAAGCCAAAACCAGGTTTCCGGAGCGTTATTCCTGAATATGGGGCTCACCTACCTTCGTGTTGACTCAATGGGACAAGCCAAATACTATTTTATGAAGGCTGAGAAGTTTAAGGAAACCCGCTCGCGCGCTCAAAAAGGACTTCAATACGTGGAAAATAAATTCAGCCACCAGTCGGCAGTTTTGCCAAAATTGCCCTGGCAACAGGCACTAAATTGGCTGGCCGGCCATTTGGGCGTGACGATTCTACTGGGCATTGGACTGCTGATATTTAATTTTGGTATTTTCTTGTATATCATTCCCTGGCTTTCCGGGCGTTCGCATAAGCTATTGCCTCCAACAGCTTTAACCATGATGGTGATCGGTGTTTTGGTAGTTGCGCTAAGCTTTTATATCAATTACCGTGAACATCGTTATCATAAAGCAGTGATGATTACGCAGCAAGCCAAGGTCAGAGAAAAACCGGGCAACAGCGCCGGTCTGGTCAGTAATGCGTATAACGGTTACGTCTTTACTGTTGATCGTAACAGGAGTAGTAAGCATGCGGGTTGGAGTTACGTTCGTATGAGTAATGGAGAGTACGGCTGGATTCAATCAAAAGAAATTAAAATTTTGTAAATTGAATGTTTAAGACTGGAGACCAGATATTAGACGCCAGTTTCCGGATATAGGGTTCTTGATACCCGATGGATAAAAAGAATCCTGATTGAGAAGGATTTAATATTTAACTTAGAATTTTTAACCTTCAACAACTGACCCATGCCTGCCGTATTCGACTATATCGACGCAAATAAGGAAAAATTTAAGGACCAACTGTTTGAGCTGTTGCGGATACCCAGTATCAGCACCAGTTCCGCACATAAAAAAGATATTCGCTCGGCGGCTGAGTATTTGAAGGATAAACTGAAAGCGCTGGATCTGGACCGGTCAGAAATTTTTGAGACGGAGGGGAATCCCATCGTTTACGGGGAATTAACCACCGATCAGTCGAAACCGACGGTACTGGTCTATGGGCACTATGATGTGCAGCCGCCCGATCCGGTAGACCTCTGGGAAACGGCCCCGTTTGAACCGACTGTACGTGATGGCAATATTTATGCCCGCGGTGCCAGCGATGATAAGGGGCAATCGTTCACCCATATTAAAGCGCTCGAAGCCTATCGTGAATCCGGC
>DASQZL010000287.1:0-7361 GCA_035638715.1 Balneolaceae bacterium | reverse complement strand
CCGACAACACGGATGAATCCTATCTCAAAAAAAAGGTTTTCCAATTCGAGCCGGGTGAGTTCGCTTACCCGCATGCCGGTGGCATAAAGCGTCTCCAGTACCGCAGCATTACGGATTCCGGCATCGCTTTCCCGGTTGGGGGTTTCCAGAATGCGCGAGACCTCATCCGGGGTTAATACTTCCGGGAGATTTTTAGTTCGTTTAGGCAGATCAATCAGGTCAGCTGGATTGGCTTCAGCAAAATTTTCGGCCACCGCAAATTCATGGAAACCGCGGATACTTGAAATATTGCGGGCTAAGGAGCTGGCCGATAGTTCCATGGCCGATAGTTCCTGCAGGTACTGTTCAATGTGCTGCAACGTTACGCCCGCGGGGTCTTTCAGCCTGAGCGTATCAGTCAAAAATGTTAAATAACGTTCGAGATCGCGCTTGTAGGAGGCGACAGAATTTTCAGCAAGTCCTTTTTCGAGTTTTATGAACTGCAAGTATTGCGTCAATGCCTGCTCAAAACCCATATAATAAAGAACTAAGAGTTGTAGTAGCTGTCGGAAGAAGTCTGTGCTTCAGAAGCATGATCTTTCTGAGGAACAGGCTGTTCTCCATTTTCTTTTTCGGCGGTTTTCTTTTTGGCTTCCTCTTTGCGCTTTTTGTCTTCTTCGTCCTCAGGATATTCAACGCGGCTATGATAAATACCCACAAGAATGTTCAAAAATGTTTCTTTGATGATGCTTAAATCCTGAAACGTCAGCGGCGTACGGCTGAGCTGTCCTTCATTCACCCGTTGTTCAACCAACTTGTCGATCAAATTTTCCAATTTTTGATAATTCGGATCCTTCATGGCGCGGGATGCGGCTTCCACACCGTCAGCCAGCATTACGATACCCATTTCCTTCGAAAAGGGAAGAGGTCCATCGTATCGGTAATTTTCTTCCTGGATTTCATCTTTTTCAGCATCGGTAAACTCTTTTGCTTTCTCATAAAAATATTTTATGACCGAGGTGCCATGATGCGTTTTGATGAAATCTGTAATAATTTCAGGCAAGTTATATTCATTTGCCATTTTCACCCCATTGCTGACATGAGCTTTTATAACGAGCGCGCTCATACGGGGTTTAAGTTTGTCATGTTCATTTCGGCCCAACTGATTCTCCGAAAAATAAGCGGGGTTCTCCATTTTACCAATATCGTGATACAGCGACGCCACACGGCATAATAATCCATTGGCCTGGATATTGCCTGCTGCCGCTTCAGCGAGATTGGCAACTTGCAGGCTGTGATGAAAAGTGCCCGGAGCTTTGTTCATAAGATTTTTCAGAAGTGGTAAATTGGTATCACTTAGTTCAATCAGGGTCAAATCTGTTGTAATGTCGAAGCTTTTTTCAACCAAAAGGATGATCGGATAGGTCAAAAAGACCAAAACAGCATTAAATAGTAAGTGAACATACACCATGTAGTTAAGGGACGGATGAAGCCCATCGAAAGAAGACAGATTAAAACCAACAACTACAACAGCATAAGACAAAAAGACGATACCCGGCGTGGTAAAGAAAATTTGAGAGCGCTCTTTAATATCGCGTACCGAAAAAAGCCCCAGACAACATCCTACAATTGTGGCAGCGGCGAATTCAAAATTGCTCCCGTTAATAAATCCGATTAAAAGCGCGAGCGTGACGGCCGATAGAATACCTACGCGCGAATCAAAAATGATGGTCAGAAGAATGGGCGCAATGGCCACAGGTACAATATATAGCGAGATGTTGGTAAGCTGGAAAAGCAGGGAACTCGCTACGATGAATACGCTTAAGGTGAGCAATACGAGCAGCAGTCGCGAATTATCCATAAATATTTGTCGGCGATATAAATACAGATAAAAGAAAAAGATGACAATTAGAGAAAAAATAACAATCGCCTCTCCGCCATACTGCAGCCACTGTTGGGTGTTACTGGCATTTTGAGAACGTGCCTCAGCAAGGCTTTTAAGCTCCTGGTATTTTTTGGGAGTTATCAGATCACCTTTACGTATGATAACCTGCCCCTTGGTGATGGCTCCTTTCGTTTTAGAAATATTCGAAATAGCTTGTTGAATTTTTGCCTTTGTCTGCTCAGGAGCATATTGCAAATTCGGTTGAATGATTTGATTGAAAAGCTGTAAACCGGCTTTGATGACGCCGTCGTTAAAATGCTGAGATAGCTTGTACCGAGCATACTCACCCGCTTGCTGAACGTCCCGTATGTTTGCCAGGCCGTAGGTTTGCTCTGTATGCTGTTGAAGGTTGCGGACAGTTATTTTATCGTGTTTAAGTTTATTTTTAGGTTTATTAATGATGCCATCATTCAACACATTGTCTACAATAGACCGGAGGGTCTCAACAAATTCAGAGTTCATGAATTGCTGTCCCGTATTAGCGGAGTGTCTCTGTCCAAAAGAAGTACGAAAGTGCTCTAACAAAGCTACCCACGTTTGATCAGAAAAAGAGACATTTGCAGCGTTTTTTTGCTGTATAAAATTAAGACTATCCTTTTTAGCTTTTTTCGAAGTATCCGTTTTGTCACTTTTCCATTGGATATACGTTGAAACTACAGGTTGAATATTGCTAAGTACGGAATCCAGCCTTGTTTTGGTCTTAATGGTCGCATTATTTTGACGTACATAAATCGGTATTGTATTTTGCTGGGCCGCTTTCTTCTCCTGCTTTATTTCCTTGTCGCTTTTTTGAATCGCAAACGTAAATGGAGCCGTTAAATCCTCATTTTTCCAGGGAGTACCAATACTATAATTTAATGTCTGCTTGAAATAGGGCTGAGGAATTGAAAAGCATAAGATTACCAAAAAAGCTATGATAATAAGCACACGCAGGTACGTATTATTACGCAGGGACGATGCTTCTTCTTTCTCTTTCTTTTTTTTACCCATTAAAGGGGCATTGGGGTGACTTTTAGAACCTAAACCCACTTTATTAAGAAAATTCATAAAATTGAATATTATTAAAGCGTTAAACGCTCAAAATCCTTTTTATATGCTCAAATTATCAGGAACCGGGTTTACGATTACATAAGGCATTTAGCAGTTAAAAATACCAGCTGACAACCCAAAAATATTCCTGCTTTCATCCCGAACCCGAATGCGTTCGGGAGAGGGGAGCTAAAGATAGGGAACCATTTAAGATTCCTTCTTTTTCGTCCCGACCGTCCTCTGTCGGTGCTCATTGAGGGGAAACGTACAGGGTTTAATAGATTTTAACCATTAATAAGGATATTATAATAAAGAGTAACAAATCCTCAATAAGAATAAATTCTCGTAACCTGATTAAAAACTAAAAATATTAACGAATCAACCCTTTCATATCTTATGTAATATGAGGCCTAAAAAATTAAATGGGTACTTTACAGTTTATTTTTAATTTATCTACAATTCAATCTTTTATTGATAGTAACACTTTTAACAACAAGTTTCATTATACAAAATAAATGGCTTATCATTTATTGTTAAAGCGAATATAATTTGTAGAGCAATCTTTCAAAAACGATATTTGTGCGGGCACAGCGGCTGTATTGGCTTTTGAATATAGATTCGTCACGTGGTGGCTGTTCAAAGGCGATTCAATTAATATTTTTTAATAAATTGTCATATCCCCCAATCTTCCGGTTTGAATTTCCCAAAAGATATTTATTCCTCTTCAATCATTGCCAAAAACTCCTGCTCATCGATTATTGGGATGTCTCTTTTTTGGGCTTCATCATATTTGCTGCCGGGGTCCTCGCCGGCAAGCACATAATCGGTATTCCCGCTTACAGAGGAGGTTACTTTCCCCCCGTGCTTCTCAATAAGTTCGGTCGCTTCACTCCGTGTGAACGAGGGGAGTGCACCGGTTAATACAAATGTTGTATCTTTCAGGAGCTGCGATGTTTTCTTTTTTTGGTCCTGGCGAATATTCAGACCGTTCGTTTTCAGGCGATCAATCAATTTTTTATTGGTTTCATTATCAAAAAATGCCCTGACGGACTCTGCAATACGTGGTCCGACGGCATCGATGGCAGTGATGTCTTCTTCATCGGCTTCCATGAGTGCATCCATTGTGCCAAAAGAACGGGCAAGGTCGCGGGCCACCGTTTGACCAACAAAGCGGATTCCCAAACCATTAATAAGGCGGTAAAGTGGTTGTTTTTTACTCTGTTCAATGGCATTTAACAGATTTTGTGCACTTTTTTCGCCCATGCGCTCCAATTTCACCAAATCTTTTTTTTCAAGTTCATAAAGGTCGGCATAATTTGAGACAAGGTTTTCCGTAACAAGTTGATCTACAACGGCCTCACCCAGTCCCTCAATATCCATGGCGTCCCGTGATGCAAAGTGTTCAATACGGTTGCGAATTTGCGACGGACACATTTGATTAACGCAGCGCCAGGCAACTTCGTCGCGCAATTTCACCAATTTTTCTCCACAGGCCGGACAGTTTTCCGGCATTTTGAACGGTTTTGCCCGATTCTCGCGATCCGGATTTACCACACTGATCACCTGCGGAATAATTTCGCCGGCTTTCTCCACGATCACTGTATCCCCCTCCCGGATGTCCTTGCGGTGAATATCCTCCTCATTATGCAGCGAAGCACGTTTTACCGTTGTTCCGGCCAATTGAACCGCATCGAGTTCAGCAACCGGGGTTATTTTGCCCAGGCGCCCTACCTGAAGCGTGATTTTTTGGATGATCGTGGTTGCCTGTTCAGCCTCAAATTTAAAAGCAATCGCCCAGCGCGGCGCTTTGGATGTGCTGCCCAACTGCTCCCGGAAGCGATTTTCATTTACTTTTATAACAACACCGTCGATTTCAAAAGGAAGTTCGCTTCGCAAATTTTTCCAGTCTTCGATCCTGGAATGAACCTCATCAATATTAGCACATGGAGTATAATGTTCGCAAACCGGCAGCCCGTATTCCTGCAGTAATTCCACTTTGCGTAACTGAGTGATATCTTCATTTTCCTCCAATAACAGATCAAAGCTGAAAAAACGTATTGGCCGGCGGGCTACCTCGCGCGGGTCCTGCATTTTCAGCGAGCCGGCGGTTGAATTTCGCGGGTTGGCAAACACGCTCAGCCCCTGTTCTTCGCGATGTTCATTGAGGCGCACGAAAGCTTCTTGCTCCATATAAGCTTCACCGCGGACCTCCACAACCGGCGGGGGATCGTTCGACAGGGTGAGAGGAACATCACGAATGGTCTTTATATTGCGGGTGATATCGTCTCCCCGACTGCCGTCGCCCCGGGTTGCCCCCAACACCAAATTGCCATCTTCGTAACGCAGTCGAATAGAGGCGCCGTCAAATTTGGGTTCAGTAAAATAGCTGAAATTTTTATGCCCAATTCCCTCGCGCACACGCCGGTCGAATTCATTGAGTTCCTCTTCGCTATAGGTGTTGTCAAGGCTGAGCATGGGAATGGGGTGCGTAACGGTGTCGAACTCACTGCTTGGTTCGCCGCCCACACGCCGGGTCGGAGAATTTTTACTATGGAGGTTGAATTTTTCTTCGAGATGTTCAAGTTCCTTCAGGCTTTCATCAAATTCTTTATCCGACATAAACGGTGCGGCCTCCTCATAATATGCTTTATTTGCACGTGTAAGAAGCTCTCTCAGTTCCCGAACCCGTTTTTTGGCCATTTCTTTATCCATAAAATACTTTTTAGTAAGAATTCTAATCTTTTAAAATATAAGGAGAATTATTTATTTGCAGGAGGGTACCACTCGGGATGCTTTTCAAAAACAGCACGATTTAGCCGCACCATGTTAGACTTTTTATCATAATATTTTTGCTGGTAATTTTTAATGGTATGACCATAAAAAATAAGTTGCATGAGATTATATTGATCGATCGCCTGTATCTGCACCGAGTCAACGAAGCGTAGATGAAGAGAATCGCCTTTTGGCACCCAGTAGGGAGTAAATTTCTTGTTGATATCGGTGTAAACCCGAACCGGGTTGAGTTTGCCGCGAACCGCATAGATTGAGATTTGAAGCGTATCCGGTAAGCTTTTGGTTATCTGTCTGTTTCGTAAGGTATCGGTTGTGTCTGCTCCTGCCGGATGCTGCTGAGGTCGGTTCGAAGTCATGGCGGGATGATGAGTAGTGTTTGATGGTGTGTTTACGCCTTGGTGATATTTGAAGTAAAAGTATAAGCCAGCACCCGTTAAAATAAGGATCAAAATAATCAACGCGGCGAACTGTGTTTTCGAAGAGGTTTTTTCGGCTGCTGGCTTGGGCTCTCGCCTTCCGACATTTACCCACTCCCACTCATTCTTTGATAAATGGCGGGTTTGAACAGAATTATTGCCATTGATCGCTGAGCTGTTGGAGTCCTTGGCTTCGGAAGATGCCTGCTCGGCTTCAGGTCCCTTTTCTTCCTGAGTTGATGAATCCGCTGAATCAGTTTGCTGTTCCGTCTCAATCAATCCTCCCTGATAATTCTCTTCCTGAATTTGATTCAGGGCCTTAACAATTTTTGCTTCTTCAATACCGAGTGCCCGCGAATAGCTGCGCACATAATTGCGGACATATGTCGTATTTTCATCTATCTGCTTAAATATAGAATCATCTTCTATTGATTGAATAATATAAATCGGAATTTTAGTAATATCGTAGACGTCCTGAACGCTGAGTTCGCGTTCTTTGCGTAAGGTCGCCAAGTCATTTCCTAATGAGGCCATCGTGTAATTGCTACATTTAAATATTTTAGCAGAGAGCTTCTCAAATCATCCATGTTTTTCTCAAATTTCAAAAGTAATGAAAATAGAAATCGGTTTTCTCGAATTTTTATACATAACATTTAAGACCCTCCTAACAGTCGTGATGACGGCCAGGAATTGGGGATTTGCCAAGCCTCCGAAGAGACTTAATACCCGACCATACCATTCCATCGAAATGATTTAAAATCTCTTTAATAATTTAATAAACTGTCGACTTCGAAAAAAGAAAAAAATCTGTAAGGAATTGGCTTCAGCATTGTCTTACTATAAAGAGTATCAACTTATTTTGTCCGATGTTTCGCAAGGTATTGAACTTTAAATAATCCAAAAGTGATCCACGATTCCGATAAAATTTTATCAAATATACAAACGGGGTTTTCCCAGATTTTTTTCCCGAATGTTTGTCTCGTATGTGGCCGGCAGCCGACTCGGAGAGATCAGCATATTTGTTCATTTTGCTTGTATAATAGGTTTGAAACGGCTATTACCGACCGTCGAGAAAGTTCGAGCGGGGTGATTTTACCAGACAGGGTAACAATGCAACAGGCACTTTGGAAATTCGATAAGGCTGGTTTGGGACAAAAATTGATTCATCACCTAAAATACGAGCGATTGACAAATGTTGG
>DASQZL010000286.1:0-2773 GCA_035638715.1 Balneolaceae bacterium | reverse complement strand
GAAGGCAAAATCAGTTTTAACGATATTATTGTTAAGGCTTGTTCAGTTGCGCTTCGAAAGCACCCGATGGTGAATAGTTCCTGGCAGGAAGATACAATTTTGCAACACGGCGATGTGAACGTAGCTGTAGCGGTTGCAATTGATGAAGGACTGATCACGCCCGTCATTAGACATTCCGATCAAAAAGGACTGGAACGAATTTCGTCCGAAACGAAGGAGTTGGCTGAAAAGGCGAGAAACAGAGATCTGGATACCGATCAGCTGGAAGGAAGTACGTTTACGGTCAGCAACCTCGGAATGTTTGGCATCGAAGAGTTTACAGCCATAATTAATCCACCGAATGCCGCTATTCTGGCAGTTGGTGCCATTCGGGATGTGCCGGTTGTTAAAGATGGTGAAATTGTACCCGGCAAGCGCATGAAAATGACAATGTCAAGTGATCATCGTATTGTTGATGGTGCAACTGCTGCCGACTTCCTAAATACATTGCAGAATTTGCTTGAAAATCCGCTGAGTATGTTACTGTGATACAATATTTTAGGAATTATTTAGCATCCATATCAGTTTTAGATTTACTGATTATCTATCAATAGATTTAAAATTTTTGGATGTTACTTTTTAACTAAGTTGTATTTTAATTTAATTCACCTTAATAAAAAACCATCATTATGAGCTCTAAGAAAAAAGACATTGAAGAGGAGTTGGAAAATAAAGCGGACGAATTGAGAGCAAAAGGCGTTGAAGGATATGAAAAAATCATCGATCGGCTTTATGAACAGCGGGACAACATCCGCAAAGAGTTGGATAGCGATTATAATGAAGCTCGGCGGTATGTGCGGTCAAATCCCGAGGAAGGTATCCTTTTGGGGCTTGCTGCCGGTTTCGCTATTGGTATTTTACTTGGTCGGTTGGTTAAGTAATTTTTTACATAAAATTGGTTAGATATATTTGCGGTACGCTTTTATGCGTGCCGCATTCTATTTGCATCATATAATACGATCATAACTTTTAAAGAATAATATTTAAGCATGAGTTTATCTGCAGTTGATGAAAATCATATCCGGAAATTGTTTGAGCGCGTGGATGCGCTCAGGGGGTATCTTTGACTACGATCAGCGCAAAGTTAATATCATAGAGCTACAGGAGCAGACACAGGACCCGAATTTCTGGGATAATCCCGACGAAGCCCGCCAAACGATGAAGAAGCTGGACCATGAAAAAACAATGGTACAGCGCTGGGATGAACTTAAAGAGCTGGCTGAAAGTATTGAAGTATATCAAGAATTTGCCCGTGAAGGGGAAGATGTGGAGGAAGATCTCCAGGCTGAGGTAAAAAAACTGGAGAAAGAAATTGAAGCGCTCGAATTAAAAAATATGCTCCGGGGCGAAGATGATCATCGCGACGCTGTTGTCACATTTAAGCCCGGCGCCGGAGGAACAGAAAGCCAGGATTGGGCTGAAATGCTTTATCGTATGTACAATCACTGGGCTAAAAATCAGGGGTTTGAGGTCTCTGTGGTTGAATACCAGCAGGGCGAGGTTGCCGGACTTAAAAGTGCTACCATCCAGGTAAGTGGCGAATATGCCTATGGCTTCCTTAAAGCTGAGAGTGGGGTTCACCGTTTAGTTCGTATTTCTCCTTTCGATAGTAATTCACGCAGGCATACCTCATTTTGTTCGGTGTTTGTTTCGCCACTTGTTGATGATGAAATTGAAATTGATATCAATGAAAGTGATGTAGAATTACAGCGTTTCCATGCCAGCGGTGCAGGTGGCCAGCATGTCAATAAGGTTGAAACCGGCGTACGATTGATATGGGAGGGAGAGCTTTCCGATGGATCGCACCAGCAGGTTGTAGCCGAATGCCAGCAGGAGCGTTCGCAAATGCAGAATCGAGAGAAGGCATGGGTCCTTCTCCGGTCAAAGATATACGAGCTGGAAAAGCAGATCAAGGAGCGCGAAAAACGGAAACTCGAAAATTCCAAAAGCAGCATCGAGTGGGGATCACAAATTCGTTCGTATGTAATGCATCCTTATAATATGGTCAAAGATCACCGCACGGACCATGAAACATCGGATGTGGAGGCTGTAATGGACGGCGAGCTGGATGACTTTATCAAAGCTTATCTAATGGCCCAATCGGGAGTAGCAGAATAATAAAAATCAGTTTGAAAGTGCCGGAGAGGCTGTCCGGCCTGCGTGCTTACGAAATCAAAAGCAATAATTAAATCGGACAGCTTGTCCGATATCGGATAATTATGAAAGCACATCAACCATGATAAAAATTGGCATCACCGGCGGTATTGGCAGCGGAAAATCGACCGTGTGTGAGGTATGGAAACAGCTTGGAGCGTATATTATCAATGCCGATGAGCTTGCTAAAGAAATAATGATAAGTGATCCGATTGTTAAAGAAAACCTGATAAAAACTTTCGGCGAAGAATCTTTTCATGCAGACGGCTCCCTGAATCGTTCTTTTTTAGCTGAACAGGCATTTCGCAAGGGAAGGGTTGAAGAGCTCAACGCTATTGTGCACCCGCAAATCCCGGCAGAAGTTGACGCCCTGATGCAGAAGGCTGATGATGAGGGATATAAAGTTGTAGTGTTTGAGGCGGCCTTATTGCTGCAAAATTTACCCCGGTATGATCTCGACTTTGTCGTATTGGTTTTAGCTGATAAGACCAGACGATCGCGGTGGGTTCAGCAGCGGGATGAAGTACCGGAACGTATGGTGACGGATCGGATGGAACGACAACAAAATTTTGAGGAATTG
>DASQZL010000285.1:0-10357 GCA_035638715.1 Balneolaceae bacterium | reverse complement strand
GCATCATTGGGCCAGTTTTTTACAATCACCGATAAATCGATGCCGCTTTCAGGTATAGTTGAGCCATGGACGGGCGACTCAGACCAGTAGTGATAGCCGGCTTGAACAATATGTGGATCATTATTTTTAATCATATTTCTTAATGATGTACAACTCGTCATTATTATCAAAAGCGAAAAACAAAGAAGAAGTTTTTTCATCATTTTATGCATTTGGATGAAACAGAATCTCATTAAGTTCGTTAGAGCAACACATGATACAACGCTATAAATTAACAAACGATATGAAAAAATTAATCTTTTTTCATGGACTTTTATTGTCACTCCTTATTTTATTGACAGGATGCGGCGATAATTCCAGTCCCACCGGCTCCGGCACTTCCTCATCGCCCGCGTCTGGGCAACGGCAGTTTGTCTGGAACGCGATGAATTACTGGTACTACTGGCAGTCTGATGTACCCGAATTAGCTGATAATCACCAGCATTTTTCAAGTGATCAGGCCTTTCAGGATTATTTGAAGGGTTTTGCCAACCCTGATTCGCTGTTTCAAAGCTTGCGCTACAAGCCGGGGAATGTTGATCAGTTTTCCTACTTCATCCCGGATTACAAAAAATATAACAATCAAAATAAGGGTATTTATGCAGCGCTGGGATTTAATTACGGCTATGTTGTATTAGCAGATCATTATACGGTAATTGGATATGTGCAATATATTGTGCCGGGTTCTCCCGCCGACAGTGCCGGGCTAAAGCGTGGTACGGTATTCTGGAAGGTTGACGGCAATAAACTGAATGTCAACAATTACCAGCAATACCTGCGGGATGATCAGTCTCCTCACACTTTAACGCTGGCCAAAGTCCAGAATAATACGATAGTTCAAACAGATAGTACGGTAACAATACAGTCGAGAAAGCTAACCGAGGATCCGGTTTTTTATCATACGGTCATCGATACGAGTAATACGAAAATCGGATACCTTGTTTATAATGCTTTCCAGACAAATTCCCATAAAGAGCTGAATAAGGTATTTGGAACATTTGCTTCAAAAGGGATCAATACCCTGATTCTTGACCTGCGGTATAACGGGGGTGGTTCATTGCTTACCAGTGAAGTGCTTGGCAGCATGATATCGGGCAAAGGTCCTTCAGATGAATTTGCGGAGCTTTCGTACAACAGTAAGCGTTCTTCCCTCAATTCAAAAATATATTTTCTGAATAAGGTTCCCATAGCAAATTCGAATGGCACATTTGATACGAATAGTCAGGGAGACTATACCAATACGATTCCGATGAATAAGCTGTCCATCAATAATGTGTATATCCTGATCAGCCAAAGTACGGCTTCAGCCAGCGAGGCGCTGATAAATGCCTTGAAACCATATATGAATGTTACGCTGGTGGGCACCAAAACGATTGGAAAAAATCACGGTGAAATCACCCTGTATGATGAACCGAAAGATGCGGCAACTCCTCCCTATACTGATGTGAATAAAGCCAACCCCAATACCAAGTTTGCACTCGCGCCGCTGATATTTAAGATTACCAATAAAAACCATAATGATTATCCCAACGGTTTTAAGCCGGATATCAAGGTTGATGAGGTAAATTATCTGGGCAATTTACCACCCCTGGGCAGCCTGAAAGATCCGCTGGTGAGCAAGGCGATTTCGCAGATTACGGGCGGGCAGACGACTACCGCACAATCACGGGCAAATTTGACGCGCCACGGCCAGTTCCAGGGAACATTTCTTAAAGATAACCGCGATCTGCGTCCTCATGGCAAAGAGATGAACATTCCGTCGGTGATGTTAAAAAAGATTGCCCAACGCAAAAAGGTAGCACCGCATTAGGGAATTATTAGGGATAAGGCTATAATCATTTAAAAAGGAGAATGAAGCCAGATTATAGCTGCCTGTGCGTTAAAATCACTTATTCCAGCGCACTTTTAATGCGTTCAAAAATTTCTTCCACGCTGCCAACACCATCAACTTCCTCAACCAGCCCCTGTTTTTGATAATATTCCTGTACAGGCAGCGTCTCATCCCAGAAAACCTCAAGCCGCTTTTTAACTTTTTCTTCCGTATCGTCGGATCGCCCCTCACCACGGTTTAAAATACGCTCAATTAACACCTCTTGCGGTACCCGAAGCAGGATAAAGGCATAAAGCGACTCATTTTGTTCTTCTAAAAACGCATCATAAGCCTCGGCCTGATTTTCCGTGCGTGGAAATCCATCAAGAATGTAGCCTTCATCATAATCCGGTTTACTAAGCTCCTCGCGGACCAGGGCAACGACGGTTTCATCGGATACCAGTTCACCAGAATCAAGGACCGATTTTACTTGTTTTCCCAGTTCCGTCTCATTTTTAATAGCCGTGCGAAAAATATCACCTGTAGAAAGGTGCGGAATTCCATAATGCTTTTTGATTAATTCGGCCTGTGTTCCTTTACCAGCGCCGGGTGGTCCAAAAATAATGATGCGCATAGTGCTGTAAATAATTCATTTCATGAAGTTTATTTGCCGGAAAATAGCATAAAAGTGGAATTGAAACAAAAAACATGAAGTATCATAACCATTTACTATATTATTGATATAAAATCAGACGCTACTTAAAAATAATCGTTATGAGCTGGGCAAAATTAGGTATTTATTTGAAGGATATTCTTGATTATACGCTCTTCAAGATAAATGGAACGCCCGTGACAGTTATTTCACTGATCATTTTTATACTGTTTGTTGGGGTATTTGTCTTTTTGGGCGTTTTACTCCGTAAATTCTTAAACCGACGCCTCTTTAAGAGATTGCGGGTGGATGCAGGTACCAGCTACACCCTTTCCCGCATTGCCGAATATTTTATTTTCACCATCGGTATACTGCTGGCTTTTCAGTTTGTAGGCATTGATCTCAGCGGGCTGGCCGTCATTTTTGGGATGTTATCAGTCGGCATTGGTTTCGGGCTGCAAAATGTGACGTCGAATTTTATATCCGGGTTGATCATTTTATTCGAGCGTCCGATCAGGGTAGGCGATCGGGTTGTCGTGGATCAGGTGGAGGGCGATGTGACAGAAATCAATATCCGTTCGACAAAAGTACGCACGGTCAACAATATTTTAATTATTGTTCCCAATTCAGTATTTGTCTCACAAAATGTCACTAATTACTCCCATAGTGACCCGACTTATCGTCTGGATATCAACGTAGGGGTCTCTTACAACTCTGATTTGTCAGCAGTTTTAAAAGCGATGAACGAAGTTGCTGAAGAAAATGAAAATGTGCTGGCGCATCCGAAATGGGAAGTGCACCTGGTCGAATTTGGGGACTCCGCGTGGAACATGCAATTGCGTGCATGGATCGGAAATGTTAAAAATTATCCAAGAGTGCGGAATGAATTGAACCAGGAGATCGTGCGAAAATTCAATGCCTTCGGTGTTGAAATTCCATTTCCGCAACGCGACCTGCATGTTCGCAGCTCCGTTGATTTGCCGGTGTTACATAAGCCGGACAATTCAGAAAACAAGGCAAAGTGATGCCCTCACCCGGGCAACGGCATCACGGGAAATTATTATTGATTAGGTTCATGCAGCAGCGTTGGAATGTCGCCGGTCAGTACAGGATACACTTTTTTAAGCTGGGCGTCGATTTTGTTCGAAAGTAATTGAAAAACCTGGTACTGCTGTTTAGTCGGCCGGTTATGACCTGTGCCTACCGTATTATTGAGAGCAGCCAGCTTGTCGCGCAGTTTGATCGGGTAGTTAAGCGCATCTTCAGAGGACGTATTTTTAGTTTGCAGTAACGCATTTTCAGCATCAGAAAGCGTGTGAAGCAAGGTATCAGCCCGCTGCTGCACTTCTTTATTTTTTGGATAATTGGATTTTTGATCCTTAATCCGCTTCCGTACTTTGCTGATCTTATTCAGCGTCTTCTGGGTGGTATCCAGCTTGGCGACGATTTTCTTTTCAAGATCAAACTGAGCCTGAAAGTCGCTTTGGCTTGTTTGTATACGCGGATCCTTTTTGATCCTGAACGGCTGGGTCATCACCGTTTTGCCGTTAATAATTAAGCGCACTTTGTATGAGCCGGGAACGGCTTTGGGGCCGCGGGTAGTGCCCGCCCATAATACCTGGGGCCCTTTCAGCTTGGTGGCACCGGGGTAGCGCATGTTCCAGGAAAATTCATTCAGCCCTTTATGTGTCGGCAGGACCGTCGGCTGGGTATGATTTTTCCGCGGATAAAATTTTGATGATTTTTTTACCGGGTGACCGTGAATATCTTTGTTGCTTGCGTAGGTACGAATCACGTTTCCGCTGCCATCGAGAAACTGTAACTTCACTACTTTGTGTGTCGTATCCTTCAGGTTGTAATCAACGACCACACCTGGTTTCGGATTTTGTCCCACTGTAGTGCCGGAATGATGAAAAGATGGACCACCGAAGAGATAAGTATCTTTTGGCTTGTAAAGATGATTTTGCTGCGTGGTTTTTTTACTGATCTGCTGCAACACATTTAAATCATCCAGAATCCAGAATCCACGACCCATGGTGGAAATGGCCAGATCATTCGCCCGTTTCTGTATTTTCATATCGGTGATGCCCACCGCCGGCATATTTAACTTCAGTGGCTGCCATTGCCTGCCGTCATTAAAAGAAACATAGATGCCCGTTTCCGTGCCGGCATAAAGCAGTCCTTTTTTGTTCGGGTCCTCGCGGATCACGCGCGTATAATCTTTGTCCGGTATGCCATTTGTGATTTTTGTCCAGCTTTTTCCGTAATTATGTGTCTTATACAGCATGGGTTTAAAATCACCGAATTTATGCCGGTTTACCGCCATATAGGCCGTGGCTGGATCAAAGGGTGATGGATCGATAATTTCAATCCGTGCTTCGGGCATTCCGTCGGGCGTTACATTTTTCCACGTTTTACCATTATCGCGACTAAGGTGAACCAGACCGCCGTCTGAGCCGGCCCAGAGTACCCCCTTCTTAACCGGCGATTCTGCGAACGCAAATATCGTGTTATAATATTCTACGCTGGTGTTATCCTGTGTGATGGGACCACCGGACGACTGCTGGTGGACTTTATTGTTGCGGGTGAGATCTCCGCTTATTTTTTGCCAGCTCATGCCGCCGTCCGTCGAGCGAAATACATATTGTGAGGTCGTGTAAAGCGCATTGGGCTGAACCGAATCAATCGCGATGGGGAACGTCCACTGAAAACGTTCTTTAAGATCGCTGGCCGGATGCCCCATCGGGTTATCGGGCCACACGTCAATACGATCGCGCTCGCCGGTTTGATCATTATATTTTTGCAGGTTGCCGTCATATCCGCCCCCATAGGTGATGTGCGGATTTTTAGGGTCGGGCACTACAAAGCCGCTTTCGCCGCCGGCTGCCCGCTGCCAATCGTCTCTTGTGATGCCATAACCGTCCGTGCGGCTTTTTATTTGGACCGGTCCGCTGTCTTGCTGGGCGCCGTACAATCGGAAGGGGAACCGGTTATCAACCGCCACATGATAAAACTGGCCCGTTGCATACTTATACATGGACGACCAGTTTTTTCCGCCGTCTTCCGTGATTTGGGCGCCTCCATCATCAGCGATAATCATACGGGCAGGGTTTTTGGGATTAATCCATAAATCGTGATGATCGCTGTGTGGTGTGCGAATCGTTTTAAAACTTTTGCCACCATCCACCGACTTCATAAATCGTACATTTTCCACATAAACGGTGCTGGCATTGTTGGGACTGGCATAAATGTCAGAAAAGTACCATGCCCGCTGTCGAATTTTGTCCGACTTATTTACACGTTTCCAGGTTTTACCGGCATTATCCGAGCGAAACAGCCCGCCGTTTTTATTTTCAACGATAGCCCATACGCGATCAGGTTTAACAGGCGAAACGGTCACTCCGATTTTTCCATCGATGCCCTTAGGCAACCCCGCATGTTTTGTTATGTTTGTCCAGGTGTTGCCGCCGTCGATGCTTTTATACAGTCCGCTGCCCGGGCCGCCGCTCGAAAGTTTCCAGTTGTTGCGGTAAGCCTGCCAGAGCGAGGCATATAAAACTCGTGGATTTTTTGGATCGATCGCAATATCAACGGCCCCCACTTTTTTATTGAGATAAAGCACTTTTTTCCAGGTCTTTCCCCCATCAGTTGACTTATAAACGCCACGTTCTTTGTTGCCTTCCTTGCCGAACACTTGCCCCAGGGCCGCCACCCAGACCACATCTGGATTTTTAGGATCAACTACGATATCACCGATTATCCGGGTTTTACCCAATCCAATATATTTCCAGGTTTTACCGCCGTTGGTTGATTTGTACATTCCATCTCCTTCCTGCATGTTGCCACGGATCGTGGATTCACCCATTCCCGCATAGACAACATTGGGATCGGACGGAGCCACAGCCAGAGCACCTACAGAGCCGGTCTTAAAATAACCGTCTGAAACATTCTTCCATGTTTTGCCGTCGTCGGTAGTTTTGTATACTCCTCCGCCTGTAACGCCCATGTAATAGGTATCGGATTGATGCTTATTGCCGGCCACCGCGTCCGAACGTCCGCCCCGATACGGACCGATATTTCGGTATTGGAGTGCCCGCAGATATACCGATTGATACATCGCTTTAGCCTTCGGTTTACCGTGTCCGAAAATCTGGGCCCGGGCAGGTAAGCTCAAAAGAGCAGCGGAAAGTAAAAAGCAGGCCGTTATGAACAATTGAAAATATTTTTTGCGAAGGGAAAAAATAATAGATTGCTTAGGACGAATCATTTTTCGATGTGGACTTACAATTAAAACTGATTTTGAAATAATTTGGTTGGTGGCATATTGAATGAAGGAATCATAAACCCCAAGCCACTGATCATTAATCTTAATATTAAGTTAAAAAAAATGAAGCGTTAATTCGTGTAAAAAAATATAAATCATAAAACAACGGCCATTAAAACGCCGGCTGTAATACTTGCCCAGAATTCCTATCTTACAGCTATGAAATCAACCGGATTTATAGCCAGACGTTATCTTTTTTCAAGAAAGCACATCTCACTGATATCCACGCTAACGATTATCAGCATATTAGGTGTGACTCTTGGCACTGCACTGCTTATTGTGGTGCTTTCGGTGTTTAATGGTTTTTTCAAAGTGATTAAAGGATTTTTGCTTAACAATGATCCGGATGTGCGAATTGAATCGGCCGAAGGCCAGCCATTTATATATCAAAAGCACGTGCAGCAGGAACTGCAAAATATTCCTGAAATTACAGCCATTTCTCCCTATATCGCTGGAAAGGCACTGTTAGCGGCGGGAAAAAATCGGAATCAGGTAGTCAGTGTAAAGGGAATTGAACCGCAGTCGTATGGAAAAATTAATAACCTGCGGAAAAATATTACCAAGGGGCACCTCGATTTATCCGTTAAGAACCGTCACCCGGGGTTGCTTATCAGCAACCAATTGATGTCTGATTTAGGTTTATCTATTGGTGATGAAGTGGCTCTTCTCAGTGCAAAAGGAATGCGCAATTCACTCACGGAATTTTCTATGCCACGCGTATATCGATTTCGGGTCGCGGGCACATATTCATATACACAAATTGTTCAAAGTCCGTCATTATTTATTGATATGAGGGCGGCCCGCCGGCTCTTTGATTATCGTAACACTATTTCAGGGGTTGATCTGCGCCTTCAGAATAATGAGCAGGCTAATGACGTAAAAAAACGGCTCAAAAAGGAATTGGGTTCAAAATATAAAATTTCCACCTGGTATGATCTGCAAAAACCCCTGTATGATGTCATGCATCTCGAAAAATGGGGGTCTTATCTCATTCTAATGATCATTGTGCTGGTAGCTGTATTTAATATTGTGGGTTCACTCACGATGATTGTTATTCAAAAAAATCGCGATATCGGCGTTTTGCTCACTATCGGTTATACGCCCGCGGAGATTCGAACAATTTTCCTTAAGCAGGGACTTTATATAGGACTGATCGGCTGCGGACTCGGAGGTGGACTCGGTTTGCTATTTAGCTGGTTGCAAAAGAAATTTGGTCTTATTAAACTTACATCTGCATTTTTAATTAACGCATACCCCGTCAGTATTCATGTATGGGATGTGGTTGTGGTGCTGGTTGGCAGTTTACTGCTTTGCCTGCTCGCCAGTTGGTATCCGGCGCGGCGTGCGGCCAAGGTTGAGCCGGCAGATGCTGTGCGTTATGAATAGATGTTAAATTGTTCTTGGTTTAGCGGGATAAATCAGTTAAATTATTACTGGTGATTATAAATAAGAAAGGGAAATGAGCGGTCAAGCCCATTTCCCGGGAGGTATTATGGAGTCAAATAACAGATCCGAGAATGGATCTGCAGGGGTATAAATGGTTGTTTAGATATAAAAACGGACTCAAAGTGGGTTTATTGTTCTTTTTTTATACCAAGTTTCTTGCAAATACGGGCGAGCTCTTTTTTTTCTTCGGATGATAAATCCGCGAATTCCTGCCTGATATTTTCAAGGTGTTCAGGGAAAAATGAGGAAATAAAATCCTCTCCTCTCGATGTCAGGTGGACAAGCATCGACCGGCGGTCATCCGGATTCTGCTGGCGTTCAACCAAATGGCACTTTTCCAGGTTATCTACAACCATGGTGATATTTCCACCGGTTTTTAATAATTTGTCGCAAAGTGCTTTCTGGTTTAAAGGGCCTAAATGATAGATGGCTTCAAGTACGCCAAACTGACTTACCGTTAAGTCCGCTTCAGCCAGATGTTGATTAAGCCTCCTGTTCAGCGATTCCGAAGCGCGCGTTAATTTAATAAAGGCATCAAGGGTAAGCCGGTCTTCTTTTGTTCCTCTATAGTGCGTACCCATTTTTAAAAATTAATTAATTTATATAAGCATAACTTATATAATGGAATATTATTTTCAAATTTGAAGACCGCAATATTTAGCAGGAACAGCAAGTCTCCGGTCTCTAAAGTTTAGAAACCGGAGATGGGTTTTTACAAAAAAACCTTGTTTAATGCCCGGATTTATTACTCCTCTAAAGGCATTTTTTTAGTAATGAGGTTTTCCCAAATAACATTGCCGTCGCCTTCAAATAGTTCGGGACTAAGTACATTTGCCCGTGAATCTTCTGCTATGCTCTGCTGAAGCACCATCCAGCGCGGGTAGGGAATACCGGGTTCCGAAACTTCATCAAGCTGCTTGATATCCTCTTCGGTCAGTTCCAGATCCACCGCTTTGATATTGTCTTCAAGATGCTCCAGCTTGCGGGCGGCAATCAGCACACTGCTGATGTTTTCGCGGCCCAAAGTCCAGGCAATAGCTGTTCGTGCCGGACTAACACCATGCCGATTCCCAACTTCTTTAAGGGTTTCAACAATTTCAAAGCCCTGGTCAATATCAAACGGCACAAACTGTCCGGCTTCGGCAAAGCGCGACCCTTCGGGCGGCGGATTGTCGCGATCATACTTGCCGCTCAGAAAACCACCGGCCAACGGGCTCCAGACGATGATGCCCATATCGTGGTAATTAGCGAACGACATGAAATCATTTTCCAGATCTCGGCCGACAAGGCTGTAATACATTTGGGCGGTGATGTATTTTTCGAGTCCGAGTTTTTCCTGCATGCCCAGCGCCGTGGCTGCCTGCCAGGCCATATAGTTACTCAAGCCGATGTAGCGAACTTTACCCTGCCGGACGAGATCGTCCAGCGCACGCAGCGTTTCTTCCAGCGGCGTGTAAGGATCCCAGCTGTGCAATTGATAAAGGTCAATGTAATCCGTTTGCAGGCGTTTGAGACTGGCTTCCACCTCGCGCATAATATTTACTCTGGTCGCTCCGCTGTGATTAAAATTGTCACTCATCGGCAGGCGGCACTTGGTTGAAACCACTACATCCTCCCGCTTGCCTTTCAGCGCATTGCCCAAAAGTTTTTCACTTTCTCCGTGGCTGTAAACATCCGCTGTATCGATGTAGTTGATCCCGTGATCCAGGGCAAAATCCACCATTTCATTGGTTTTGTCCTGTCCCAGACCACCCATTTGCATCTCTTCGCCGAATTGCATGGTGCCAAGCCCCACTTCACTCACAATTAATCCGCTGTTGCCAAGTCTTCTATATTTCATTGATATTTTTAAGTTTTTTTCTGCTTTCTGTTTAGCTTTCCTTTATTTAACAATAATGATGCGTTGGCGTTCCTCTTTCCTATTCTTGTGTATTTTTTTGCATCCCTTTTTGGATACAGATCGAGTTATATGTTCCGCTTTAGAGTAGTTCATACCAATTTAAAAAAGCAAAAATGTTGAAGAATGAGTCAGAATACAGGATTTTTCTTATAGTCGATCTGTGCCGGATGCAACGATTTTTTAGTC
>DASQZL010000284.1:0-4433 GCA_035638715.1 Balneolaceae bacterium | reverse complement strand
CACCGTATTGATTTGGGAAGAATCGGTTTCGACATCACAAAACCCAATGGCGACAAGGTGATGAGGAATGATTTCAGCCATATTCATCAAACCCTGAATCTTTGGACAGGTATTATTCACAGTCATTTTGAAGTAGACGGGGAACCGGTTGATGTGCAGACCATAGCCCATCAGAAAAAAGACCAGATTTCCGTAAAAGTGAAGTCGCCCTTGATATCAGAAGGCCGGCTGAATATCAGTTTTCGTTTTGCGTATGCGGCGGGCAAATGGGGCAGAGCCAGCGATTGGAATAGCCCGAAGAAGCATCAAACGAAGTTGTTCCATGTAAATAGCAATCAGGATATTATAAAACATACGCTTGATTCAACGCAAACAAGTTATTATGCATCTGTCATTTGGAAAGGAAGGGCTTCGATAAAACAGCAAAAAATCCATTCGTATGATTTGATCCCATCCCGGAAAAGCAAGAATAATACCCTGTCTTTCAGCTGTTTGTTTACCAAATCTAAACCGGCGGCCGATTCCATTTCTGATTTTCAGGCGACCAGGGAAAACAGCATTAAACAGTGGAAAAAGTTCTGGACGTCGGGCGGAGCTATCGATCTTTCCGGCAGTACTGCTCCACAGGCCAAAGAACTGGAACGGCGAATCGTGTTGTCGCAGTATCTGACCAAAATACAGTGTGATGGACCGATGCCGCCTCAGGAAACAGGCTTGACCTATGACAGTTGGTATGGGAAATTTCATCTGGAAATGCATTTATGGCATGCGGCGCAGTTCGCTTTGTGGAATCGAATTGGATTACTGGAGAAAAGCCTTAACTGGTATAAAAAGATAGAGGGTCAAGCTCGCAAGATAGCGAAGCGCCAGGGCTTCAAAGGTATTCGCTGGCCTAAAATGGTCGGTCCGGATGGCCGGGAAAGTCCTTCCGGTGTAAATCCGTTTATTATTTGGCAGGAACCACACATTATTTACTTCGCGAATTTATGTTACCGGGCGCATCCTAATAAAAAAACTCTTGAAAAGTATAAAAACCTGGTGTTTCAGACCGCAGATTTTATGGCTTCTTATGCACACCGAAATAAAAAGACGGGCAAGTATGTATTGGGACCCGACCTGATGCCCGCTCAGGAAAAATTCAATCCCAGGAAAGTAATAAATCCATCTTTTGAATTGGCATATTGGTACTGGGGACTTCAAACGGCCCAAAAATGGCGTAAGCGGTTGGGGCTGCCTCCGAAGGCCAAATGGGATAGCGTACTTGACAATCTTTCAGCTTTGCCCCAGAAAAACGGGGTGTACCTTGCAGCCCAAAGTGCACCGGATTCATATACGAATCCCCATTATACGGTGGGACATCCGGAGGCTTTAATGGGACTAAGTTTTCTTCCGAAGACAAAAATGATTAACCTGCCGACAATGCGTCGTACTTTTAATAAAATAATGCAAGTCTGGAATTGGTCGAAATCATGGGGGTGGGATTTCCCGATGATGGCGATGACCGCTACACGCCTGGGAGAACCGAAAAAAGCTATTCAGGCTCTTATGATGAAAGAACCGAAAAACAGGTATCTTCCGGACGGAAATAATTATCAGCGATCGAATCTTCGAGTCTACCTGCCGGGTAATGGAGCTCTTTTAATGGCTACTGCGATGATGTGTACGGGCTGGGACGGGTACAATGGTCCGCCGAATCCCGGATTTCCAAAAAACGGGAAATGGGTTGTTCATTGGGAGGGACTGAAGCAAATACCATAAATTTCTAAATGGATTTGAGAATCACAAACTTAGTTGAACGGGAAACCTTTACGTTCTATTCCGCAAAGTGCTATCGACTTAAATCATGCTAATGTTCAGCAAAATCCGGGATATTAATCCCGGATTCCCTGTCCGTTTGGCAATCCTAAATCCCAGGGAAGATAGAATGTTTGCCGGACTCAAGATCAGTATTTGTAAGGCGGAGTTAAGTCAAAAATGATGTAGAATTATTAACACTGGCACAGAAAAACATTCTACCATTTTAATGTTTATTGTAGGCTTTACCTGTCGCAAAATGTTCTGAAATTTCTATCTAATTTGATTTCTTTATCCAGCACTATAAATGCGTAAACAATTGCATGATTATTTTAAGTATTTAAAATACTTTTTAGAAATAATTGCATGGATAGGATTTATACGATATATTTGACGAGTGCAAACGATTGTCTTAAGAAATTGTAATCGGTTTCGATACAGAAAACATTATTATGGTTTATTGATCAAATTAATCGGTTATTGATTAATCCAAAGTGACAAAGAAACAATATTGGTCGGGATCAATATTAAAACCAGTTTGATCAAAAAGCATTGAGGTTAAATGGTTGACGAACAGTTGTATTTGTTCTGTTATTTTAAATTTTTGATATAAATTGAATGGCGAAAAAGGGCCTGAAAAAATCCTTATACATTGCGGGTTTGCACATAAACTATTCACGATTTTGAGCTGAACAGCTTAGATTAGTGACTATAAGAAGATAATTGTTAAAAATGGCTTAAAGGATGCCGGGGGCAACCGGTGGTTATTGGTCGAGGAAACCTGAAAGTACAGCTTCCGCCATTGCAGGGCAATCAAGTATTAAGTAAATCGACAAACTTGGTGGCTGACAATCATTGAATGGTTATAAAAAATTACAGCTGATTATGGTTTCGTTTTATTTATTTGATCTCTGTTAGCGGATGATAAATGCTGTTCATAAATAAAATTGCAGTTTGGGAAACTGCATCATTAATTAAATTCTAATTAATAAGCTGTTTTATTTTTGAAGTTTTAGGCAAGGGGCAATTATGAATACTTCAGGAAATGTAGACAGGACCCTATTGCAAGGGGTAAAATCCGGAAGTGAGAAGGCTTTTCGCAGTGTTTATAAGAAGTATCACAAGCAACTATATGGATTGGCTCTAAAGTATCTGCGCAACAAGAAACGTGCTGAAGATGCGGTACATGACGTGTTTGTTAAAATGTGGAACAATAAGGAAAGTTTGGATCCTGCCGGCTCTCTCCGTGGTTTCCTGTTTACGGCCACCAAGAACCATGTACTGAATATCATCAATCAGAAAAAGCGGGCACTCAAAAGAGACATCAAGTACACCTATCAGAAGAAAATGGATCGCCGCCGGCCTGCGAATGTGATTAATCTCTCGGAATACAGGAGTGCCTACCAGTCAGCCGTACACCGGCTTCCGGAAAAACGGCGGGAAGTATTTAAATTGCGAGCAGAAGAAGGATTGACAAGCCGCGAAGTTGCCGAGTACCTGGATATCTCAATTCACACGGTAAAATCTCAGTATTGGAAGGCGACGAAAAGTATCAGGGCGTATGTAAATGAACACGACGACGGGAAAACAGGAAGTTAATGATAGTCCTCAGCCTCCTTCAAAATGTAAAAATTGTGAATTTACCCGATATACTTCAATAGAGATAGGCTTATCTTTTGTCTGATACCCTTTTTAACTCATCTTTAAGGCATTTATAGGGGATCAACCAGATTTTTTCAAAAAAATCAAATTTTCCGTAATACGTTCGGGATTCTCATTTGTAGTATTAGTGAAATTGACTTAAAAAGCTAACTTAAAGCTGGCGATGGACCGCGATCTGATAGAAAAATATTTTAATGACCAGTGCTCTGAAGAGGAGTTGGAGCAGGTGCTGGAGTGGTTTCAGACGGATGAAGGCCAGGCCTTTCTAAAACAGGATATGGAGAGGGAAGAAAAGAGGCTCGCTGGGAATAATGCCAGTTCTTCATTTTCTGAAGTAGAGAGTAAGGAGTTATTCAGGCGAATCCAAAAGCATAAAAAAAAGGTTAACCGCGAAAAATGGTGGCTGCTTTGGGTTCGGGCGGCTTCAATATTACTGTTGGTAACCGCCCTGTCATCCCTGGTTTACTGGAGTGGAATTATTTTCCAAAAGTCCAAAAAAAACGCTCCCTCATATAAAACTTATGCTACGAATGCAGGACAGCAAAAGGTATTGACATTATCAGACGGGACCAAAATACGGCTCAACGAGCAATCCTCGCTGAGGATCCCCAGACAGTTTGGTGTGAAGGATCGGAAGGTAAAACTAAAAGGAGAAGCTTACTTTCAAGTAGCCCACGATAAGGGACATCCTTTCATAATCGAGGCCAATAGAGCAACAATTAAGGATTTGGATACCCAATTTGATGTAAAAGCAGATTCAGCAGCCGGCAAGGTGCAGGTAGCTGTAATTCGGGGAAGGGTACTTTTAAAGAAAGAACAAAAAGATAGTACGGGGCGTACAGCCAGTGCCATTTTGACCCGGAATCACTTAGGCATATTACAGTTGTCCGACAGTCAAATTACGATTGAAAAAGGCGGCGCAAGGAATTATCTGAGTTGGAAAACCCACCGGTTGGTCTTTAAAGGATTGACGTTAG
>DASQZL010000283.1:0-3506 GCA_035638715.1 Balneolaceae bacterium | reverse complement strand
CCAATAGACAATGGCATATAATTATTAGAAAAAACTGTTGTAATTCATTATAATCTGATAGAGTATGTGCACTTTTTAAAGCCTACTATATTACATGAAAATAAAACAAATATCTTTACCTTTCCTTACATTTTTTTTATTGGCTACATGCGTGATCAGCTGTGCAAAATCTTCTAAAAAAAATAAGAAACGCACCACCTCTGTTTCGATATCAAATTTTCCAACTCCTACAAAAGCTGAAATAACTAAAGGAAAGAGATTCTCTAAAATATATTGTGTCCGCTGTCATTTATATCCTAAACCAAGTCTCTTAAACAAAAAAACATGGATCAAACATACACTGCCTCATATGGCTCCACGCCTTGGAATTTTTAAACATAACGGGGTTACGTATCCGAAAGCGCATACCCCAAATCTTCCTAAAAATTTATATCCCGATACGGCGCTGATAAGCCAGAAAAAATGGCAAGACATTATGGATTATTTTTACTCCGCAGCACCCAAAAAACTGAAATTCCCCAAACCCAGGAAAAAAATAAAAACAGGAAATCTCTTTTTTACTCCTTCCACCCCCAAGTACCATGCAAAAGCTCCGCCGATGGTATCATCCATCCGTTTTGATCCGGGCAATAAAGTCATTTATCTGAGCAATGCTTCCAACGACGAATTTATGGTTTTTAACAAGAAGCTCAGACTGATGGATCATCTCAATCTTTCTTCTACCCTTTCCGACATCAAATTTTTGAATAATTCTTCCCAGCCCGGCAATCGAAAATTTCTACTTACTTACATCGGGGCCGGTTCCTTATCTCCTTCTGACGCGCTCAACGGATCTGTAATGAGAAGTTCTTATAACCCCCAAAATAAAAAAGCCAGGAAAGGCTATTATGTCATTAAACACATTGACCGACCTGTCGAAAGCCAGATGGCCGACTTGAATGGCGATGGCAAACCGGATTACATAATTGATGACTTTGGCTTTCGCAAAGGTTCTCTTTTCTGGTTAAAAAATGAAGGAAACAAGAAAGTATCCAAGAAACGAATACTTTCTAATACGCCTGGCTGTATAAAATCAGTCGTAACAGATTTCAACCATGACGGACGACCAGATGTAGTTGCGCTTTGTACACAATCGCAAGAAGCGATATATCTTTTCCAAAATCAGGGAAAGGGCAAATTTAAGCGGAAGACCCTGCTCCAATTTCCGCCTGTATATGGTTCCAGTTCATTTGAATTGGATGATTTCAATCATGACGGTCGACCGGACATTCTGTATACAAGTGGTGATAACTCGGACTACTCGAAAATTTATAAACCTTATCATGGTGTTTATATATTTCTTAATGAAGGAAATGACAAATTTAAAAAAGCCTGGTTTTATCATATTAATGGCGCTTATAATGCAAAAGCCCGGGATTTTAACCACGACGGGAGACTGGATATAGCCGTCATTTCTTTTTTTGCTGACTATAAACACAGGCCTCAGGAGGGTTTTGTCTTCTTCAAAAATAACGGGAATCTATCATTTACTCCTTATCATCCACCCGCCACTTCCAAAGGAAGATGGATCACTATGGATGTTGCCGATTGGACCGGCAATGGATATCCTGATATATTACTGGCTAACTTTTCCATGGGCCCGAAAGGTCCGATGAGTTCCAAATTTGCAAAGAAAATGCAAAAAAAATGGAAACACGATCCTATGTTCCTTTTGTTAAAAAATCATGCCAATTCTAACAAAAAGTAAATAATCTTAAATATTTGTATTATATCGTATAATAAACAGGGCTACTTTAAGAAGTCAAAGAAGGAAGAATAAATGTATTATTTACTGTCAGGTAACAGCGAAAACCTTTGCCAGCAGGATGGAGGCCGGCAATAATATTAAGGTGAGAGCTCCGGTAAAAAAGCCGGCAAAACCGGCGGCGATAGCACTATTTAACAGAATAAGTGATAAAACCCCTCTTTGAATGGCTTTTTTAATATACTCCGGTGAAGGATTGAAAGCCGCTTTTCCAAAAGGTGGAAGAACTGCAATAGCAAAGAGAATAATAACAGGTATTGCTTTAATCAATTGATAGTGTGGAAGCAAAGCAAGCAGTAGCTCAGATATAAGAATTAATACTATCATCCCGAGCGCAATAAAACCGGATTTTTTGTCTCCTCCATGTACCTCGCCCCGGCTGACAAGTGTAATGGCCGCTATATAAGCGATGGGAATCAACGCAAGAAACCAAAGCTGCGCTACCGCAGCCAGATTAATACTGCACCCAAGCAACAAATTACCGCCCCGGCAAACGCCCATAAATAGCGGTCCCCATACTGCGGATTGCTTTGCTTTTTCATTGTAAAAAATGGCACAGGCAGCGATTCCGATTGCAAGCCCTCCACTAACCGTTGAGACGATAAAAGCCCCAAAAATTCCCATCACAAGCAGAATCGTTCCGAGTAGAGCCGCTCTTTTAATAGAAATTTTTTCGCTGGGAATTGCCCGTTCCGGCCGCTCTTGCGCATCGATTGGTGCGTCGAAAACATCATTGAAAACGACTCCACCACCATATAGCCCAAGCGTTGACAGCAATAGCCACCCCAAGCCAACGGGTGTTGCAAGGATCTGATCGAGTCGAATCATTCCCCCGGCTGCTGCAAATCCAGCCAGAATATCTGCAAATGCCGTTACAATATTGGCCGGCCGCATCAGCTCTAAATAATAAAATAGCCGGGAAGCGAAAGAAAGAGATGGGGAGGATTTTGATTCAGTCAAATATTTTTTTATTTCATTCTTACCGTGATCAGTCTATTCAATAATGAGATCATCCTTATCATGATATTCCTTCTCAATAAACGGATCTCTCCCGCCTCGCAAAACCGAATTTCCGCTATATGACTTACTTTGGTCGATGCGGGGACGATTGAGCCAGTCATCTTCATTCATTTCCATACTTTGTCCATATGCATCCAGCGCATTTTGGTAACACACTTTTTTGACCTTATCAGTAGATATACCTCGTTGAAGCATTAGTCGGGCGGTTTTAGGAACGCCAAGCGGATCACTGCGCCCCCAATCGGCTGCACTGTCAATTAAAATACGATTGGTTCCATATTCTTTCACGATATCAACCATACGTTCATTGCCCATCTTGGTATCCGGATAAATAGTGAATGCGGTCCAATAGCCCCGATCCAGTACCTCTCGGACCGTTTCTTCATTATTATGGTCGATGATCACGCGCGAGGGATCCAGGTTGTGCTCCTCACATAAATCCATACTCCGGCTGGTGCCTTGTTTTTTATTTCGATGGGGCGTATGGACCAAAACCAGCATATCAAGTTTTTTCGCCAGGTCCAGCTGTTGATGAAAATATTTTTCCTCAAGATCCGTCATATCATCATATCCTATTTCACCGATCGCCACCACCCCTTCTTTTCGAGCATAGCGAGGCAGCAACTCCATGGTTTCTTCTGCGAGCGACTCATTATTGGCTTCCTTCGCATTTAAACCGATT
>DASQZL010000282.1:0-5510 GCA_035638715.1 Balneolaceae bacterium | reverse complement strand
TTTTTTAAAATACAGAAAATGTAGTAAATGAATTTTGAACCTTGCTGAAATGTTTTAAATTCATCGTGAAAGATAAAATTTGATTCTCAGTCTAAATTGATTACAATTGTGTACGTGCATTTTAAATATAAAATAAGAATGAAACCGTAATATTATGCAGCCATTTACTATCACGTCATTTGACGAGTATAAAAAAGAATATCAAAAAAGCGTTGACAACCCTGAATCGTTTTGGGAGGAATATGCTGAAACATTCAATTGGCACGAAAAGTGGGACAACGTTCACAGCGGGAGCTTTGAGGAAGGAAATGTGAAGTGGTTTGAGGGGGGCAAGCTTAACATCACCGAAAATTGTCTGGATCGACATTTAGAAGAGCACGGCGATAAAGTGGCTTTTTATTTTGAGCCAAACAAGTCGGACGATGTAAAACGCTCCTTGACGTTTAATGAGTTGCACGAAGAAGTCTGTAAATTTGCAAATGTATTAGAATCCAAAGGCATTGGAAAAGGCGATCGTGTGGCTATCTATATGGCAATGACGCCGGAGCTGGCCATCGCTGCATTGGCCTGCGCGCGTGTCGGGGCCGTACATTCCATTGTATTTGCAGGATTTTCAGCTAATTCGTTGGCAAATCGTATTCAGGATTGCGAAGCCAAAATGCTGATTACCAACGACGGACTGATACGCGGGGAAAAGTTAGTGCGACTTAAAGATATTTCAGATAAGGCACTGCAAAATTGCCCGACGGTGGAGAATGTGATCGTACGCGAGCGAACCCAAACCTCGAATATCGGTTGGGATGATGACCGCGACGAGTGGTGGGATACCTTGATGAAGGATGCTTCACCCGATCATGAAGCGGTACCCATAGATGCGGAAGATCCGCTTTTCATTCTGTACACCTCCGGTTCAACCGGAAAACCCAAGGGGCAGGTGCACACGTGCGGTGGCTATATGGTTTATGCCAGTTACACAATGCGTAACGTATTTCAGCCCGATGAGGAAGATGTATACTGGTGCACAGCGGATGCCGGCTGGATTACGGGACATACATATATTATTTACGGCCCCCTGCTGAATGCGGTTTCAGGAATTATATTTGAGAGTACGCCCACTTATCCTGATCCGGGCCGACTCTGGAAAGTGGTCGAAAAATATGAAGTGAATCAGTTTTATACCTCGCCGACCGCTATTCGTGCACTGATGAACAAGGATATTAAATACGTAAAAAAATATGATTTAAGTTCGTTGAAAGTACTGGGATCGGTTGGCGAGCCGATCAATGAAGAGGCCTGGAACTGGTATAATGAGAAAATCGGCCATAAAGACTGTCCGATTGTCGATACATGGTGGCAAACGGAAACCGGCGGCATCATGATTTCACCTGTGCCGGATGTAACGCCTACAAAGCCGGGCTTTGCTACGCTGCCGCTTCCGGGCATTCAGCCTGCTCTTGTGGATGATGACGGCAACGAAATTGAGGAAAATGGCAGCGAGGGGAATTTGGTCATAAAAAAACCCTGGCCCGGTGTAACACGTGACATTTGGGGAAATCATGAACGTTATATGGAAACCTATTTTAATAAATACCCCGGTTACTACCTGACGGGAGATGGCTGCCGCCGTGATGAAGACGGCTATTATCGTATCACCGGCCGGATTGATGACGTATTAAATGTTTCAGGTCACCGGCTGGGAACCGCCGAAATTGAGGACGCCATCGATGACCATAAAAGGGTTGTTGAATCGGCCGTTGTTGGGGCTCCTCACGAAGTGAAGGGGGAGGCCATTTATGCTTTCGTTATTCCGGAGCATGAAATCGATGATCCGGAGGCTTTTAAACAAGAAATTAATAAGCTTATCACGAAGGCCATCAGCCCGATTGCAAAGGTTGAAAAAGTGCAGGTCGTCGGAGATTTACCCAAGACACGCTCCGGAAAGATTATGCGGCGGATCTTGAGATTGGTAGCCGCAGATGAAGCTGAAGAATTGGGGGACACCTCGACGCTGCTTAATCCCCACGTGGTTGAGGAAATAAAAGAAGGGAAGGCTTATTAATAATAGGAGCTGGTACTAAATTTCACCCATGGGCGGTATATTATTATGCCGCCTGATGGGATAATGGGCCATCAGAATAAAACCAAAAAGATGTCTTGCCGATCATGCTGTATCAGTATAGAAATGATACCGTGCTTTTTGACGTATGATTCAGCAGGTTAATGATACGATTCACACGAAAAACAATGGAATTCGAACTTTTTCAGGTCGATGCTTTTACCGATGAAATTTTCAAAGGAAATCCGGCCGCAGTTTGTCCCTTAGATGAATGGTTGCCTGTAGATACGATGCAGAACATTGCCATGGAGAATAACCTTTCCGAGACTGCTTTTTTTGTAAAAGAGGAAAGTGGATTCCGGTTGCGATGGTTCACCCCCAAAGCAGAGGTTGATTTATGTGGTCACGCCACTCTTGCCACAGCACATGTGCTTTTCAAGCATAAAAGCTATAGCCAATCGTCGGTTTCTTTTTTTACCAGAAGCGGGGAGTTGAAAGTTGCCAAAAGGGGAGACGGGTATGCAATGAATTTTCCCGCCAAACCGACTCCGCGTGAAGCTCCTCCATTGGACTTATATCATGGAATAAACGGCGAAATTGCAGACGAAGTATATAAATCGGACGATTTTATGCTGGTTTTTGATAAAGAAGAGAAGGTGCGGAATATCAAGCCGAATTTTAGCCTTATTTCCATGGTGGATGCGCGCGGCGTTATTGTTACCGCGCCTGGCAATAAAGTGGATTTTGTATCACGCTTTTTTGCTCCTGCTGTCGGCGTTGATGAGGACCCGGTAACCGGTTCAGCCCACACGATGCTTACACCTTACTGGGCGCGGAGGCTCAACAAAAAAGAACTGACGGCGCAGCAAATTTCTAAGCGGGGTGGAACGCTAAAGTGCAGACTGCTAAATGAAGATCGGGTGGAGATATCCGGTCAGGCTTGTACCTATTTGAAGGGAAGCTGTTTTGTACCGGTGACCGATTCGAAGGCTGCCGGATAGGAACTCCCGATGCGATAGATTTACTTTTTCCTTTTCGATCATTGTTCTTCACTTTGATTAGAAAGATCCGGCAAAAACCATGCTAAGATGCCAATGAGCGGGAAGTATGAGCAAAGATTAAAAACAAACTCCATGCTGGTTTGATCAGCCAGTTTGCCCAATAAAACGGAGCCAAGACCGGCTACACCAAAGGCGAAACCATAAAAAAGTCCGGATACCATGCCCAAACTGGTAGGCATTAAGTCTTGTGAGTACACTAAAATAGCCGGAAAGGCTGAGGAGATAAGGAAGCCGATCACCACGCTAAGCACGCTTGCCCAGAACAGATTTGCATAGGGAAATAATATGGTAAAAGGAGCAACGCCCAGGATGGAAATCCATATTACATATTTGCGTCCGATGCGGTCGCCGATGGGACCGCCAATATATGTTCCGGCGGCCACAGCAAACATAAAGAGAAACAGATGAACCTGAGACGACTGAGCTGAAATACCAAATTGTTGGATCATATAGAAGGTCAGGTAGTTGCGCATACTGGCCAGGTAGGCATATTTTGAGAGCGTCAGTATCAGTAAAATCGAAAGCGCAATAATGGCTCTTCGACGCTGGATAGAAAAATTGGAAAATGAAAAGGCATGTGTTTCCTTTTTTTCGGTTGAATTTTTGGGACTGTTCCGGCTGTACCATCTGCCGACGAAACCAAGAAAGGTGGCGCCCAGTAACGCTACCGCAGCAAACCAGATGATATTAAACTGGCCGAAGGGCAAAATAATAAATGCGGCCATCAGCGGGCCTGTTGCTGCACCGACACGGCCACCAACCTGAAACAATGATTGAGCCATTCCTTTACGTCCACCGGAGGCAAAATGAGCTACCCGCGAAGACTCGGGGTGAAAAATTGATGATCCGATGCCTATGATTCCCACCGCAACCAACAGCATCGCAAAATTCTGCGCAAGGGCAAAGCAAACTAAGCCGGTTGCCGTAAAGCACATGCCGGCCGTTAACGAGTGAACTTTGGGATTACGGTCGGTGTACCAGCCGACCAACGGTTGTAATATGGAGCCGGTGAGCTGAAAAGTAAATGTGATGAAGCCTATCTGAGAGAAATTAAGATCGAAAGATTTTTTCAGAACAGGATACATGGCCGGGATGAGCGACTGAAACGTATCATTCAGAAGGTGTGAAAAGCTCAGGGCCATCAAAATGGGAAGGACGGTCTTTTTAGCGACCGATTCCGTGGCTCTTTTCACATTTTCTGAGGAAGTAGAATCCCTGTTCATTGCTATAAAATCGATTCTTCAGTCAATATTATATACGTATTTTGTTTTTGCAAAAGAAGATAGTATGAAAATAAACCGCATGATTGTGAGATTTATCAGCTGCGTGTTCATTTGAATTCAGATATCAGATAAAAGAAATGTTCTAAAATAATAACTTTTTGAAAGAGGTGTCAGATTTAAATCCATTAATTAGAATATTACGATTGAAGCCAAACATTCGCCTATTTTTTAAGCAAGTCTGTCATGAACAGATTTGCTAACAAGAAAGAAGTATGGGCAATTCCATCCTTATTAAGGCGTAAATTAAAGAAATACGATGATTATAAAGTACGAATAACGCTTCACCCGCTTTTTGATAAAATAAGTTTCCGGGGAATTTTTGATTTCGTATTGCCTTGTTTTACCTTCCAATAATGAATGACCGTCACATTTGCTCAAAATTTATAAATGAGGTGTCAATAAGTTCTTTTAATAAATGGAAGCCCTCTTAATAATTTAAGAGACGTCAATAAAAATTAACGTTGATGATTTGCCGGAATTAGCATGATGAAAATATTTTCAGCTAATAAGCAGGGGCGATCCCCTGAATTAGCAACATTAATTCTTTCAGGAATTGCGATTGTTGTTGGAATCGTTGCTGGTTTTGGGGCCATTGCATTTCGCTATCTTATTGCACTGTTTCATAATTTATTTCTACTCGGTGAATTTAATTTTCATTACGATTCAACGGTGCATACCCTGGCAGGCCCTTGGGGCGCAGGTATTATCTTGGTGCCGGTAATCGGTTCTGTTATCGTAACATATTTAGTTAAAAATTTTGCACCTGAAGTTCGGGGAACCGGTGTTCCCGAAGTGATGGAGGCTATTTACTATAAAAAGGGCTATATCCGGCCCCTGGTTGTGGTTGCAAAGTCCTTTGCCTCGGCCATATCTATCGGTAGTGGAGGGTCGGTAGGTCGCGAGGGTCCTATTATTCAAATTGGCTCGGCCTTTGGTTCAACCATGGGACAAATTATTAACATGCGCACGTGGCAGCGTATCACACTTATCGCAGCAGGTGCCGGGGGAGGTATTGCCGCCACTTTTAATACACCGATTGGTGGGATCCTTTTTGCTATTGAAATCATGCTGCAAGAGGTGAGCGTGCGTACGCTGGTGCCGGTTTCCATG
>DASQZL010000281.1:0-24933 GCA_035638715.1 Balneolaceae bacterium | reverse complement strand
GTGATACCATAAAGAATTATTATATTAATTGTATGATTTTTTACGTTAAAGAACGATAAAGTTTAACGGCATTCGAGATTATTTTTCATTGAACAATCATTCTTATGTTATCCAAAAAAAAATTCAAAAATAAGGATCGGCTTATCAAGGGGATCAGCAAAGATAATTCACTGAAAATTTCCGTTGTCAAAGCAACGGATGTTATAAAAAAGGCAAAGGATAATCATCACCTCTCATTGCTGAATACGGTTCTCCTGGGCCGAACACTGATCGGTGCTATGTTGATGGCCTCTGAGCTCAAGGGCGAAGAACGTATACGGCTGCGGCTTGAGGGCGACGGCCCTACGCAGCTCATTGTGGCTGAAGCCAATCGTGTTGGCGAAGTGCGGGGTTACGTTCAGGTGCCTGACGCTCAACTCGATTACGCTGAAAATCCCGAAATCGGTGACGGTATCGGAAAGGGACTGCTCACCGTTTCAAAAACCTTGTACAATGAGGCCGAGCCCCGCCATAGCTCAACAAACCTTGTGCGGGGTAATATTACGGATGATCTTGCCTATTATATGGTTCAGTCGGAGCAAATACCGTCAGCCATACTGCTGGACGTAGGCATTGATGAGGAAGGGAATGTCACAGAGGCAGGCGGACTGTTCGTGCAACGCCTGCCGGATGCTCCCGAAGGAAAGATTGACCAGCTCCAGGAAAAACTTCGATCGTTTCCCTCAATTGCTGAAATGCTGGTAGACGGCGAATATATTGATGACATCATGCAAAAAGCGATGGATCCCATTCCCGTTAAGGAACTGGACCGGCAACCGGTTGATTTCTTTTGCCGTTGCTCACGCAAGCGTTTTATGAATGCCCTTCGGATGCTCAGTTATGAAGATTTAAAAGATATCAGCGATGAAGGGCAGGAGCTGGTTTGCCACTTTTGCAACACGCGCTATCATATCTCAAAAAAAGAAATTGAAGATATGCTGCAGGAAACAAAAGCCAAAATGAATTAGGATGGATACTGGTTTTTAGACGTTGGAGGCTTGATGCCATTTTTCAAGTAGCCGATATTTACTGAGTGCATGTGGCATACCTTAAGTTCAATCCTGGCATTTGGGCTAATTACCGATCACTACAGTGACGGTGGCAGAAATGACGGATGAAAAAAACGTCAGACGTGAAACGTGAGAAGAGTCTTTAATCTGACATTTACCTCTACGTTGCAAAGGAAGAACCGCAGCCGCACGTTTCCGTGGCGTTGGGATTATCGAACGTAAAACCCCGGGCATCAAGTCCATCCGGGTAGTCAATTGTGATACCCTCGAGGTACATCATGTGCTTGGAATCTACCACAATTTTTATGCCGTTATGCTCAATCAACTCGTCCTCATCAGTTTTATGGTCCAGCCCCAGCTTGTAACTTAATCCTGAGCAGCCGCCTCCTTCAACAGCTACACGCAAATAAAGTTCCTCCTCAAAATCTTCCTTCTCCATGATCTTATCGACCTGCCGTGCAGCCCGGTCTGTTAGCTGAACCGGCGGTCCGTCGATAGTATTCTGACTGGTATCAATTCCTTCAAAAGGAGATGAAGATGACTCATTTTCGGTCGTTGCCGGACTTTCATCAACCAGATCAGCGATTACATCGTCTAAATTTTCTTCTGCTTGTTTAGGCATAATATGAAACTCAATCCCTTAAGATTTACAGCTCGGTGCAAATGAAAAATAATCAATATTATCCTTAGTAAACAGGTTTAATATACCTGCTGTAGTCAAATCCACGAGTACTTGTCCCGCTTCACGTTCGCTCGTTCCGATTAAATGTGAAAATTTTTTAACACTAATTTTACTGTATTCATTCAAATAACGAAAGAGCTTCTGTTCGTCCGGCCCATATTGAAATGTTACTTCTTTACCTGCTTTTTTGTTTTCCAGGATATGGATACGTTCTACGCTGGCGGTCAAATTCTGATCATGGTCGCGAATATAAACAACCGAACCGCTCTCGTGCTTTACAAAAATCGGTTTATTCGGCGCCTCCGGAATTTTAACCACCAGCAAATCCCGTTTACCAAACTGGACCAGTTCATTCCGTATGGTAACAGGAGGATTGCACCACTCATTGGCCGCCTTTTTCAGTAAAAACTCCTCTTCCTGGTAGCCGTCTACTCCTACCAGGCTTTGATCGTCATCAACCCCAATAAGCAGGGTGCCCCCATTGGTATTGGCAAAGGCCGCCATCTCACGGGCAATTTTGGCGGCACTGGGAATAGTCCGTTTGAATTCCAGATAGGTACCCTCGCCCGTCCGGGCAAGATTTTTCACGTCCAGGTAATCCATGTCTGAAGGAACTGTTGTTCCGGGCATTTCGGGATACATAACCGATCGTTTTAGTTAAAAAACGTTTAAACCTGCAATTTATTTAGCGGTATCCGGTTGCAATATATTTTCGATGATCCCACTATTTCCAGGCTCCTGTTAAACCGGGATAAATTATATTAACTATTTTAATACAAAGAACGAAATGGGTATCGAAAAAAATCACATAAACAGTAGAATTACGAACGACTAAATCATAATTTCTTCTTTTGGATTCCGCGTCATCAGAGAATGAAGCATATCTTTGGGGTCTTCCCCTTCAAAAAGAATCTTGTAGACCGCCCCCGTAATCGGCATTTCAATATCGAGTTGCCGGCTCCACGTGCGTACCGCGCGCGTTGTTTTGATGCCTTCTGCTATCATGTTCATGTGATCGACAATTTCATCCAGGTTTTTTCCCTGCCCCAGATGATAACCGACAAAACGATTTCGGCTGTGTTCACTGGTACAGGTCACAACTAAATCTCCCATACCCGTCAACCCTGAAAATGTATCCTGCGAGGCGCCGAGTTTCATTCCCAGTCGTTTCATTTCGTGCAGGCCCCGGGTAATTACGCCGGCCTTGGCATTATCTCCAAGCCTTGCCCCATCAATAATACCGGCTGCAATAGCCATAATATTTTTCACGGCGCCGCCGATTTCCACGCCAATAATGTCGTAATTAAGATAAATACGGAACATCGGCGTCATAAATGTTTTTTGGATTATACGGGCTGTTCGTTTGGAATTTGATGTCGCCACCACGGTCGCAGGCTTAAACTTACCCACCTCCTCCGCATGACTCGGTCCAGAAAGCACCCCGATCTGATCATCCAAAATAACATCCTCAAGCACATCAGCCAACACCTGCGACATGGTCATAAACGTATCATTTTCAATACCTTTGGCCACGTTGACTATCAATTCATCTCCCGTTATATGCGGTTTAACTCTTTGAGCCACTTCCCGCAGCGCGTGTGAAGGTGTCGCAAACAGGATGATATCGGGCTGATCGAGGCATTTTTTTAAATGTGTGTGGCAACCGATCGATTCCGGTAGTGATACATCGGAAAGATAGGCCGGATTGACATGCTGTTCATTGATCCCGGCGGCAATTTCCGGTTCACGAGCCCATAACTGTACCTGATGGCCTGCACGGGCTAAAACAACAGCCAGTGCCGTGCCGAAACTACCGGCTCCGATAATTGCAACCTTCTTCACGCCGCAGATTTTTTTTGTTCTTTACCAAGCCAGCCTCCAGCAAGTTTGAATGAACTGATTTTGCTCTCGGTTCCTGCAAGCAGGCGTTTTATATTCCCAATATGTTTAATAATGATGCCCGCACCCACAATAGCCCCAAAAATAATTACGCTGCCATCAATACTCCAGTGAAATGCGTAACGAAGCAGAAGCAACATCAACGGATAAATAAATGCCGCAACAAGCGAGGCAAGTGAAACGTAGTGCGTGGCGATCATTATGATCAGAAAAACGCCAAACGTAATACCAACCGAGACAGGCTCTATGGCGATGAGCATTCCCGAAGCGGTGGCCATGCCTTTGCCTCCTTCAAAATTGGCAAGAAAGGGAAACATATGGCCAACAACAGCGACCAAACCACATATTATGCTCAAAAACGAATGAATGTTCCAATAAGGAACCGTCACAGGTCCACTCCCTATATAAAATGCCAACTGGCTCACCCAGTAAGCCGCGACATATCCTTTGGCCACATCAATGAGAAGCACACTTACGCCCGGTTTCCATCCCAGAACACGAAAAGTATTAGTAGCTCCTGCATTACCGCTACCATAATTCCGAATATCCACACCCCTTGTTATTTTGCCCACCCAAATTGAGGTGGGAATCGACCCAAGCACATAACTTATCAACAGAATTACAAATATTGCAAGCATCGTTAAAAGGCTTTTGATTCAAACGATAACGTATTAATATATCAAAATGTGGCCTTAGCCTCTACTATATTTTCACGGTCTATACGTGTTATTCGAATTTACCTGTGATGGTAAATATATATATCGAATGACATACGATTTATTTTCACTTCTTTGTTAGCTAAAAGCGATGAAAATAGTATCTGTATTCAAGAATTTCTATATATACAAAAGTACCACAATTCGTTTTAAACATGCTTCTCGGCATGATATGAGGAACGGACAAGCGGGCCACTTTCCACATGCCCGATACCAAGCTGCTCACCTATTTTTTTGTATTCGGCAAACTGATCGGGGTGCACCCATTCTTCAACGGGATGATGCATTTTCGTCGGCTGCATATACTGACCAATGGTCAGCACGTCAACATCATGGTCCACGCAATCCTGCATCACCTGCTTTACCTCTTCAGGTTTTTCTCCCAGGCCGACCATGATTCCGGATTTGGTTTTCAATCCCTGGTCTTTACATCGCTGCAGCAACTCCAGAGAACGCTTGTATTTAGCCTGTGGACGAACTTCGCGATAAAGGCGCGGCACCGTTTCAAGATTGTGGCTTAGCACATCGGGCGGCGTGTCGATCACGATCTGCAAGGCATCCCATTCGCCCCGGAAATCCGGAATGAGTGATTCAATAGTCACCTCATCAATCATATCCCGAATCACGCGATGGCATTCAGCAAAAATGGGCGCACCACCATCCTCACGTTCATCTCGATTTACCGATGTCAGCACCACATGCTTTAATCCCATTTTTTTGGCCGCATCTGCCACGCGATACGGTTCATCCCAGTCCAAACCTTGCTCCGGCCGGCCGGTTTTTACTGCACAAAACGAACAGGATCGGGTGCATACATCACCCAAAATCATAAAAGTAGCCGTACCGTTACCCCAGCATTCGCCTACATTCGGGCATCGCGCTTCCGAGCATACAGTGTTCAGCGAATGGCTTTGAATAGTCTCGGAAACTTCCTTGAATTTTTCCCCGGAAGGAAGCTTAACCCGGAGCCAGTCCGGACGGCGTTTTTGTGTTTCGTTGCGTTCAATGACGTCTAATTCCTTAATCATAAAATCAATCTTTACTGAGAAGCTGTTTGTTCAGTATTTCTTTTAAGATACGAAAATTCGTTGTTTAGTTCAGGCAGCGAGGTACCCTCTCTTACATTAACCTCAAAAACATCCTGAAAGTGCCCGGCGAGGTATTTTTTTACATCTTTTTCCTCAACAGGTCGTCCCAATATTTTTTTTAGACTTGTTACCTCTTTATCTATAATGCCACACGGGATGATATGGTTAAAGTAGCTCAAATCAGTGTTCACGTTCAGCGCGAATCCATGCATGGTCACCCAGCGGGAACAGCGAACGCCCATAGCACATATTTTGGCATCATCAACCCAAACGCCGGTTAATCCTTCTATGCGTCCGGCCTTAATGCCATATTCATTGCAGGTGAGAATCACCACTTCCTCAAGCGAGCGCATGTACTTGTGGATATCGGTGAAGTGACGGTCCAGGTCCAGTATGGGATAACCGACAATTTGACCGGGTCCGTGATAGGTGATATCGCCGCCCCGGTCAATTTCTATGTATTTAGCGTCTAAATCGGCCAGCTCGGCCATGCCTTTTAAGAGGTGAGCGGAATCGCCACTTTTCCCCAGGGTATAAACATGCGGATGCTCAACAAAAAGCAGCACCTCCGGATCCAGCTCGTCCGAACCGGCATCCGGGAAAGCACGCTTTTGTTTGATCAGTCGCTGCTGGATAGCTGTCTGCAGGTCCCACGCAGGCTTGTAATCAGAACAACCTAAATCGTATAATTCGACGGTTTGCATAACCTTCTAAATTAGGAATTATAAATTAAGAATTAGGAATTTTTTGCCAGCAAACTCCTAATTCTTCATTCCTAATTTTTAATTTTTAATTCTTAACTGCCCAGGTGAACACCTTCGCCATAAGCTTCGGCCACGGCTTCCATCACGGCTTCGGACATGGTCGGGTGCGGGTGAACGGCATGGATAATTTCATGGCCGGTAGTTTCAAGATCTCGTGCAACGACCACTTCACCAATTAGTTCCGTAACATGCGAACCGATCATGTGGCAACCGAGCCACTCACCGTATTTTTCATCAAAAATCACCTTGACAAAGCCTTCCTCGTGACCCAGCCCGGCTGCTTTGCCGCTTGCCGAATAGGGAAATTTACCCACTTTGATGTCGTATCCTTCATCTTTGGCCTGCTGTTCGGTGTAGCCTACCGAAGCAATCTGCGGCTCACAATAGGTACAACCCGGAATATTGTTATAATTAATGGGCATCGGATCTTCACCAGCCATTTTTTCGACGCAGTTGATGCCCTCGTGAGAAGCTTTATGTGCCAGCCACGGGCCACCGGCGACATCGCCAATAGCGTAAATATTTTCCACATTGGTTTGATACGTTTCCCGATCGACCTTGATGGTACCTTTTTCGTATTCCACACCAATTTCGTCGAGGCCGATTCCCTCTACATTGCCGGCAACTCCCACAGCAGAGAGCAACAGATCGGCTTCAACCGTTTCGGTATCATCTCCGGTTTTGATGGTTACTTTTACGCCATCGCCATTTTCTTCAACTTTTTCGACGGTGCTTCCCGTTCGTATATCAATGCCTTTTTTCTTATAAATTTTACCCAATTCCTTGCTTACTTCGGCATCTTCAACCGGCACAAGCGAATCTTTCAGCTCCACGATCGTGACCTCTGTTCCGATAGTATGATAAAAGTAGGCAAATTCGACCCCGATAGCGCCGGCGCCCATTACGACCAACTTTTTGGGCTGCTCTTCCAGTTGCATACCTTGCTCATAGCCGACGACGGTTTCGCCATCGATTTCAAGATCCGGCAGCTCAACAGGGTGTGCCCCCGTTGCGATGATAAAATTCTCCGCCTTAATTTGATTCTGAGTCTCGCCGTCTTCATCAACGACCTTGATTTGTTCTTTCGATTCAAAGACGCCTTTGCCTTCAAAAACATTTATATCGTTAGCTTTCATCAAAAACTGAACGCCTTTGCTCATTTTATTGGCCGTCTTGCGGCTGCGCTTGATGATCGCTTCAAAATCAGCGGAATAATCATCTACATTTATGCCATAATCCTCTGCATTTTCAATGCTTTCATAAACCTGAGCTGAGCGCAGCAGCGCTTTGGTGGGAATACAGCCAATATTCAGACAGACGCCTCCTAAATGCCGTTTTTCTACAATTGCCGTATTAAATCCAAGTTGGGAAGCCCTGATTGCCGCTACATAGCCGCCCGGACCCGATCCGATTACACAAACATCAAATTCTTCTGCCATAATTGTTTAATTTATTAAATGATTAATTTACTGAGTGAGTGATTGATTGAACCGTGATCCATTGACGGATGAAAGAATCTGCGCAAACGTTTAAAAACGCACTATTCTACCATCGGTAACTTATTAACTCAACGATTCAATGAATCATTCAGCCACGATTGTTAAAGCCCTTTAAGGTAAGAATAATCGAGGGAATGGTGAAATTTCTTTGCCGATTTAAACGCTTGTCTCCCCTACCGGTAAGTGGCCTTTTTCCATTTTTTAATTTATTGTTTCCCTGTTTTTCGGTACATTTTTGCAGTTGACTTTTCACCCAAGCCCATTTTCATTAAATCTGCCTGTTTTGCCCGATAACAAGCTGTTTATCCGCCCTCTGAAAAAAGTCTTTTTACTGCTAATTATAGGATGCTTTCTTTATTCCTGCAGTAATTCACCAACATCTACCGGTTCCGGCTCCAATTCATTCAACAGTAAAAAGGGACCGGGCCAGTCGGCCAGAGCATTTCTTACATCCCACAACTATACAAAACTTAAAATTGAATTGGATTACATGAAGGGTTATAAGCCCACCGGTCAGGCGCTGGACAGCCTGGTTGCTTTTCTGAACCGGCGGCTGCATAAAAATACTATCAGTCGCAGCAACATTATGCTTACGCAAATCAGCGATGGTAATCAATCTTCCTATACCGCTTCCGATCTTCGCAATATGGAAGCTAAAAATCGCTCTCACTTTACAAGTGGCAATACACTTTGGACCTACATCCAGGTGCTGGATGGTAATTACAGCGATTCAAGCAACCAAAATGGAAAGGTTCTCGGACTTTCCTATTACAATACCTCCATTGCTATTTTTGAAAAAGCGATCCGCAGTATTTCCGGTGGGCTGGGTGGTCCGCCCCGTTATAAAGTTGAGGGCACCGTCATCGATCACGAGTTCGGACATTTATTTGGGCTGGTTAATAATGGCACGCCGATGGTTCAAGATCATCAGGATACAGCACACGGGCATCATTGCAATGTAAAAAGCTGCCTCATGTATTATGCCGTGGAAACCAGCAATACGTTTAATAATGTTTTCAATGGATCCATTCCCCATATTGGTCATTATGGCGTAGCCGATTTGCAAGCGAATGGCGGGAAGTAGATGGGGGGCTTGAAAAATGCTGCTTCAAAGTTTAAAAATAACTCAATTCCTAAATCTTAATTTCTAATTCACAATTCTTTCAGTTCTGCTTGAACTTGTAGAGATTCTCCTTGCCCACTTTATCCTCTGCCTGATTGAGGGCATAAGCACTATCAAATAACACAATGGGATTTCCATCCATATCTTTTGTTACATGTGTTGAATAGCTGCCTTTAAGCTTGTCGATAATCTCTTTATTGTCGGGCAGCCAGCGCGCAGAATTATAGGAAACGGTCGACATATTAAGCTCGCATTTATACTCAGTCAGCATGCGGTGTTTGATCACATCAAACTGGAGCGCCCCCACGGTTCCGAGCAGCAACTCATTGCCTACGCCATTAGGCACTTCAAAAACATGGACGACGCCTTCTTCGGCGAGTTGTTTGAGGCCCTGCCGTAACTGCTTGCGCTTAAATGGATCCTTGGTCGACACTTTTCGGAAATGCTCCGGCGTAAACAGCGGAATCACGTTAAATGTCACCGGTTTGCCCGCATAAATGGTACTACCGATACGAAAACCGCCTGGATTGAAAAGTGAGACTACATCGCCGGGGTATGCTTCTTCAAGGATATGGCGCTCATCGCCCATGAGGGTGTGCGGAGTAGACATTTTGATCGTTTCCTTGCTGTCACTCTGAGTCACCTTCAGCCCGCGCTCAAACTTACCCGAGGTAATCCGTACAAAAGCCGCACAGTCGCGGTGATCCGGATTCATATTCGCCTGCATTTTGAAAACAAAACCCGAAAAATCATCATTGATGACGCGCTGTACGCCTTCGTTATCTTCATACGGCTGCGGCGGGTTCGCCAAGTCACCGAAATAATTCAAAAATACATCGACCCCAAAATTATTGAGTGCTGAGCCAAAGAAAACCGGCGTGCACAAACCGGAAAGGTAGGCCTCGCGGTCCATATTTTCGATCATATCTTCGGTTAACAGCACCTCTTCGTAGAATTTTTCCTTGTCGTGATCAGGGAGCCGAACCTGTTCCAGCCCTTCTTCGAGGTCATATATTTCCGTCGTCGCCTTTTGGGTCCCATGTTCTTCCTTGTGCTGCAGGTGCAGCTTCTTACCAATCAAATCATAGATACCCTGGAAATTGTTGCCGTACCCCAGCGGCCAAGTGGCAGGAATCGCTTCGATGCCCAGTTTATTTTCGATGTTACTGAGGATTTCGAGTGGCTCAAGCCCGGGGCGGTCGCACTTGTTTACAAAGGTGACGATGGGGATCTCCCGCATTTTACAGACCTCAAATAGCTTCTCGGTCTGCTCTTCAACTCCTTTGGCAACGTCAATAACCATCAGGGCCGTATCGGCGGCGACAAGCGTGCGCAGTGTATCTTCAGAAAAATCTTTGTGCCCGGGCGTATCCAGCAGGTTGTACTTGATGTTATCTTTTTCGAAGCGCAATACCGAAGACGTAACTGAAATGCCACGCTCCTTTTCGATGGCCATCCAGTCGGAAGCTGCATAGCGCGAGGCCTTGCGTTGGCGAATAGATCCCGCCTCGTGGATTGCGCCGCCGTAAAGCAATAATTTTTCGGTCAGCGTGGTCTTTCCCGCATCCGGATGCGAAATGATTGCAAACGTCCGCCGGCGACGGGCTTCCTCTTCGATTTTATTTTGGGTTTTAGTAGCAGTTTCGGGCATGAAATCAATCAGGTATTTAAACTTTTAGAGCATAGAAATATACAAAATTTCCTACTTTTTTGCATGGCAGGGTTCTATCCTAAATACTTCAGTTATCACACACCTATTTTGGAAACTAAATCTTTATAGCTCACCGGAACGATCCGATCAACAAGCAGGACATTCGTTTTATGAGGTTATCACCGAACTTGTCATTTTGAACCGGGTGGTAACGGGATTTGTGATCATGATTCCATGAAATCGGCGAAGACCTCCTTCAATAATATTTTTCACTCTACCAATTTCGATATAACTTGTAACCACGAAATATTCATCAAAAACATTCATATTATGCCGACTGAGCAGCCCCAAAAATTATTTCTTGAAGATGATGGAAGTATACCCAACAATAAACTTCCGGTACTATATTACCAGCATGCTTTTAAAGAGCGGGGCGGAGCAGGCGCCCGCTGGCTTGAGCAAACATTTAAGAGGCATAACTGGACGAATTCCTGGCGGAATGGTGTTTTCTCATATCATCATTACCACAGCAACTCGCACGAAGTGTTAGGTGTTTATGCAGGCAGCGCTCACTTGCAGCTGGGCGGCGAAAAGGGTCAAAAAGTAGATGTGAAAGCCGGCGATGTCATCGTGCTTCCTGCTGGTACGGGACATAAAAACCTTGGCAGCAGCCGTGACTTTGGCGTGGTCGGGGCGTATCCCAATGGAAGCAGCTATGATCTAAATACCGGCAAGCAAGGCGAGCGTCCGCGGGCCGATAAAAATATCGCGGCGGTGCCTACCCCTGATGCCGATCCGCTGCTTGGCGAGAATGGCGGGCTGACGGAGATCTGGATATAAAAAAATAAAAGATCATTTGTAACGGACTTAATTTCTATAACTTTTTTGGGTAAACTCTGTTGTGAACCGAGCCATAAATAATTATACGGTGTATCGGCAGAATAGGGTATTTATAAGTTTTAATTATATATTAAATTGCTATTATATATATACATTTTATTTGTTTTATTACGATTTTAAAGAACAATATTCAGTAATAATACAATGATGAGAGACACAAAATACGCTATAAGACCCATTAAGAGTCTGGATCACTTTAAAAAGCTTTTGGATCAGCAGCCATCCCTTTTCCTGGTATTATTTTATACCAATCAATCAAAGAAAAGTCTGCAGTCTCTGGAGGCTTTGGAAAAACTGAAGGAAGAACATGAGGATTTATCAATATACAAAGTAGAGGCCTCCACTGTGCGTGATGTTCATCCCAAATACAACGTCCATTCTGTGCCCACTCTGATCGCATTTCGTGATGGCAAACCTGCAGAAATAATAACCGGGGTTCAGACCACCAATTTCTATAAAAAGCTTTTAAATAAGCCGGCTGGTGCGAGAGGTACTGCCGATGATTCAAGTCCCCGCGTCACGGTTTACACTACCCCGAGTTGTCCCTATTGCAATATGGTGAAGCAGTATCTGGATAGCCATCAGGTTTCTTATACCGAAGTGGATGTAGCCGCTGATCCCAAAGCGGCTCAGGAGCTTATGCAGCGAACCGGACAGCAAGGCGTTCCGCAGACTGAAATCAACGGATCTTTTATCATTGGATATAATACTAAAGAATTGGATAAACATCTAAACTTATAAGTAACAATTTGGAGCAAATTATGATTAATTTTCAACCACTCAATGACCATATTCTCGTTAAAGTTGAAACTAAGGAAAGAAAAACCAATAGCGGCATAATCATACCTGAGACCACAAGTACCCCGCGCGAAGTTGGTGAAGTAGTAGGGGTGGCACCTGGAGCAGGTGAAGCGGTGGCCGTTGGTGACCGCGTGATGTTCCGCAAAAATGGGGTCGAGGAAATAGAAGATCGGGATGAGGCTTCCCTCTTGCTCGTTCCCTTCAAGGATTTACTTGGCAAATATACTGAATCGGACGCTATTTAGGCTTTAAATTGAGGGGGGGCAGCTATATAGAGGGATAATTTAAGTACGATGAGAAGTAGTGATGCGATTTACTATCCATCAGTGGCTTTAATGATCGGGTTTAGTGAAGCATAGCATGTTTTAAATTTTTAAAACATGCTATGTGATGAATTCTTTATCCAACCAAGGGTATAGTGGATTATCTAAGAAGCAACAAGATAGACTCTCAAGATTAAAATTGGTCTATCATGGGATTTTAGCACTACTCGCATGATACCAATGAAATTTAGAGATAGAAGGTGGTCAAAATCTAAAAGGGTGCACGTTAGACATTAAAAATAGGGCGGTAAGAGTAAAAATTTTCTGCCAAAATCCTACGAATAGAAAATAAAAATCCATAAATAATTGGCATTCAACTGTTTATGTATTTTTGTAGTGCCCTGGACTGGAGTCGAACCAGCACTCCCACAAGGGGAACTGCCCCCTCAAGACAGCGCGTCTACCAATTCCGCCACCAGGGCAAGAGTGTTTAAATTACAAATTCCAATGTTCAAATTTCAAAAGACAAACAATACTCAAAAATTAAATTTCAACAAAGTCGTTCTGAAATTTTGAGGGGTTCAAATATAATTGATTGGCGTCCTAAATCACAATAGAAAAATGAAATTTAAAGCATCTAAATTTGCATAATCAAAATCCGAAGCCGTAGTATTTGGATTTCTTTGTAATTTTAAATTTGTTGTTTCGAATATTAATTCCCGGAAAGTTGTTCCTTCACGTAATCGTTATCCGGATCCATTTTGCTGGCCTGCTGGTAATAGGTACGCGCTTTGTCTTCCTGCCCGGCACGCTGCATCAGGTCGCCCATCAGAATCCAGTTTTCTACATCTTCAGGATTTTTTCGGATGCGATCGAGCAGGTAGTTGATGGCTTCATTTCCCTGGTCGCTCATGATTTTATATAACACAAGGTTGCGATGAGCGGCCGGCGAATCATCCAAATCAATCGCTTTCTGGATGTCTTGGCGGGCGGCTTCAAGCTCATCAAGCTGCAGGCGGGCAAAACCCCGCAGGTTGTAGTACCCACTTTTTTGATCGTCCAGCTCAATCGCCGTTTCCAGCGCGTTAATGCTTTTTTCCCACTGGTTCAGCTTCTGAAAAACCATTGCCTCCAGGTGGTAACCGTCGGCCGTTTCAGGCTCTAATTTTTGCAGGCGACGGGAAATATCAAGGGCATAATCATAATCACCTTCACGCAGTAAATCCAGCCCTTCTTCAAGTTGATCTTCGTATTCCATAAAGTAAAAGTTAACCTGTTTTTAAAGTCTTTTAACAACTCTAAAATAAGACTTTTATTTCTTACCCCAAAAGAATTGAATGCGCATAACTTTGTGCTAAAATTGCATTCCTTCTTTTCAACATTATTGAAAAATGCCTGGTTCATCACGTCCGGGCGAAGGACCACAGCAGCGTACAGAGATTGAAGAAAAATGTCTTCTAAACGCTGTTTCAAAGGCCTTTGCAGAACTACGTAAGTCAACTCTGCCGTGGAATCCCTTCGGATAAATCCTGAAGGGCAACTGAGGGATACTGACAGTCATTGGTACAAGTTCTCAAGTGATAATACCGTTTATATTAGTCAAAAAGGCATCAGCATTGAAAACAGTTGAGATTTCTCGTCTCCCGATAGCCATCGGGCTCCTCGAAATGACAAAATTCTGGTTTTCGAAACCTTATTATAAATAAAATTTATGTGCGGGACGATTCAGTACTTTCTTCGGTAATATCCTCATATTCGGCCTCCTCAATATCATCAAGCCGGTTTTTAACATCCCCATTTTGCGACTGTTTCCGGTTTCGCTTTTGATTCTTTTGTTGATCCCGAACATTTTTAAATACCTGGTAAAAAAAGCGGGCATTACTGTTTCCGTCTACTGATTCCTGTAAAAAAAGGCCGCTGATGACTTTAACCAGCACATAAAAAAGTATTAATGTAAATAAAATTTTAAGCATAACTAATCAGGAATGATATTTATATGCGTATTCCCGCGGATCGGCTCCTGAAAGATCTGCTCATCAATGTAATTGAAATGGGCATCGTTATCAACAAAGTCGACCTCTGATATATTAATGGTTATAAGTGGTGAATTATTGTAATGATAAAAAAAATGATTATAAGCCTCACTTAGTTCCTCCAAATAGCTGCGGGTAATATGTCGCTCGTAGTCACGGTCGCGCAAGCGGATATTTTCGACCAGCCGATCGATGGAGGCTTGCAAATAAATCACCAGATCCGGGCTGGCGGCAATGCCCGACATAATATTAAAAATGGTATCATACAGAGATAGTTCATCATCATCGAGATTGAGCCGGGCAAAAATGCGATCCTTGTCAAAAATATAATCCGAGATGGTGGTCTGCTGAAACAGATCTTTATCGAGCATATTTTGCTGCTGTTTGAACCGGCTGGCTAAAAAAGACATTTGCGTGGGGAAGGCGTAGCGATCGCGATCATCATAAAATTTAGGTAAAAAAGGATTATCTTCAAACTGCTCTAAAACCAGCCGTGCATTGTGGCGCTCCGACAACCGTTTGGCCAGAGACGTTTTGCCAACCCCGATCACGCCTTCAACTGCAATAAATTCGAACTGATTTTCCATATCACCAAGATAATTTCGTTTTCCTTATTTGTATTCGGGGCGCTTGCTGAATCAAATCATTAATCGATTCACCGCTCTGCGGATCGCGCCAGTCCGGATGGATATCCTGCAGGGGTTTTAGCACAAAAAGCCGACCGGTATAACAGGGATGCGGAATGATAAGGTTATCCGATTGAATCACCAAGTCATCGTATGAAATAATATCCAGATCGATCGGACGTGCACTCCACCTTGGGTGATCCGGCTCCCGGCCCCGTTCCCTTTCAAACGATTTCAATTTTGCCAGGAGTTCCTGAGGCGACAGGTTGGTGACAATCTCGATCACCCCGTTCAAAAAATAGCGGGTTGACGGCCCCACCGGCTCCGTCATATAGATTGATGAAACGCGCAACTTGTACATCGAAAGCCGGTCCAAAAATCGACCGGCCGACTTTAAATGCTCCCGGCGATCGCCGGCATTCGAACCGACAGCGATGATTACCGGGGGCATTGTCCTACTAATTGTGCGAAATCTGTGGTCGTCTGCGCATCCATAGTATCAGAGCGTGGCTACCTCCACTTTCTGATGCAGTTCGTTGACAATACGATCGTGTTTGGCGCTGGTCTGCATCCGTTCTTTCACCGTTGAGATGGCATGAATAACCGTGGAATGATCACGGCCGCCAAAATGCAGACCGATGGTTTTCAGGCTTGAATCGGTAAATTCCTTGGCCAGATACATGGCTATTTGACGGGCCTCCACGATTTCCTGTTTACGCGTTTTTTCGCGTACTTTGTTGGTGTCAATGCCAAAATAGTCGCATACATATTCCTGAATCGACTCAATGGAAATTTGTGTCTTCGATTCCTGGATCATGTCTTTCAGCACCCGCTTGGCCATAGGCAGGTCAATTTCATCAACATGCTGAAGCGAGGCCTGTGCAAGCAGCTTGATGATAGCCCCCTCCAAATCGCGCACGTTCGATTTGAAATTATGCGCGATAAATTCCAGTATATCATCGTCCAGGTCGATGCCGTTATCGCTGGCCTTACGCCTTAAAATGGCAAAGCGCGTTTCATATTCCGGAAGCTGCAGGTCGGCACTCAATCCCCAGCTAAAACGAGAGATAAGCCGCTCTTCAATATCAGGAATTTCGCGCGGCGGACGGTCGCTGCTTAAAATAATTTGCTTGCCATCCTGATGCAGGGCGTTAAAAATATGGAAAAACTCTTCCTGGGTTTTTTCCTTATTGCTGAAAAACTGGATGTCATCCACAATCAGGGCATCAATCTGACGGTAAAACATGGAAAACTCGCTGGCGCGGTTATTCCGGATCGCCTGCACAAATTCATTGGTAAACCGCTCCGATGAAATATAGAGCACCGCCAGATCATCCTTAAACATTTGCTTTGCTTTATTACCAATGCTTTGGATCAGGTGGGTTTTGCCCAGCCCCGTCCCCCCATACACAAAAAACGGGTTGAAAGAATTACTACCCGGGTTCTCGGCAATAGCGATCGCTGCCGAACGGGCCAGGCGGTTGCAGTCACCCTCGATAAATCGTTCAAATACATAATTGCTGTTCAGGTTGGGATCGACTTTCGTCTTGCGAATGCCCGGAATAACAAAAGGATTTTCAATTTTTTCGGGATTGCCCTGCGAATAATTATCAATATTTTGATTAGAGGAGTTGGATGACGGCATCGGTTGCTGAGGCAGCTGTACCGATCGGGTGTCAGCCTTATTGTCCGATTTCTCGAGCACAACCGAGTATTCCAGTTTTCCTTCTTCCCCCAGTACTTTGCGCAGGGTTGAGCGCAACATTTTATAATAATGTTCCTCCAGCCATTCATACCAAAACTGGGAAGGAACCTGAATCGTCAACGTATGATCTTCGAGCTTTACCGGCTCAATTGGGTCGAACCATGATTTATATTTCTGGTGACTTATATTATCCTTTATAATTTCCAGACACTGCTCCCATGCAGTTTTCGCAGAAATCTTTTCCAAATTCCTAATCCTCCTTAAAAAATTTAACATTATCTGCAAGTTTGCACTTGCAGTTATCCACACGCAAAGAAAAGGCCATTTTTATCGGCTCAAATGAAAATGATAATTTCCGCGATGGATGTCAAAAAATAAAAACCGGAAAAGACAAAAGTTATCAACATTTAATATAAAAGGTTAACTTATTGTCTCCCAATATGTTAACATATCATATCTAAACTTTTACCATTTAAGCTGTCTTCCCTTAATATTGCCTTAACACTGTTTTTTTGGATGTCAGACAAAGCCAAGATAAATCTAAAAAAAGTTTTCAACAAGTTTTCCACATTGTTCACAACCCATAAATCGGTGTTATGCAAAAGGTACATTTTCATTCAAAAAAATGCGAAATAAAAATTTAAGAATGAAGATGAGCTGTTATAAAACGGGGCTTCCGGGCGTAATCTTTAAGAAGGGTACAAGACCATTTTTGGGATTCAAACAACGACAGAATTTCGCCAGGGTAGCTTTCATTAATTTCCAAATAGACGTCCCCCTCTTCCTGCAAATATTTTAATCCTCCCCTGATAATAGGCTGATATATTTCTGCAATACTATTGCAAAATAGTGCTTGCGATGGTTCATATTCTTTAACTTGCGCGGCGAGCATTGTTTTCTCTTCCGGCAGGATGTAAGGTGGATTCGAAACAATAAGATCAAAAGGCCCGGAAAGCGGCCACACCCCCGGCTGTGTTAAATCTCCCTGGACAAAGGTGACTTCAACCTCATTTTGGGCTGCATTTTTTTGAGCAACTTCTAATGCATCTTCCGAAATGTCCATTGCAGAAATCTGCCAGGATGGTCGTTCCTTTTTCAGGGCGATTGGAATACAGCCCGAACCCGTACCTACATCCAATACAGAAAGGCCGCGCGCGTCGGTATGATCGTCAAGAATAATTTCCACCAGCTGCTCCGTTTCGATGCGGGGAATCAAAACATCAGGCGTAAGATCAACACGGGTATTCAAAAAATCATCATAACCGGTTATGTATTGCAGCGGCTCATGCTTAGCCCGGCGCTTGACGAGGGGGCGCAGTTGGTCGAGTTCATCAGGCGAGAGGGGCCTGTCGTATGCCAGATACAAATCCAGTCGTTTAATACCTAACACATCCGCAAGCAGCCATTCAATACTGTGCCGCGGGTCAGTAATATTTTTTTGCTTAAAATAGTCTGTTGCCCACTCCAGCATGGACAAAACGGTCCAGACATCCTGATCAGTTTTCATACGGAATGTATAATCATTCAGGCATCGTCTTCCTCAGTCGTCTTCTCTTCTTTTTCCTGCTGGACGGTCAGCCCGTACCGTTTTCCGAAATCAAGGATAAAATCCACCACCTCATCATCGATAGTGCGTTTTTCTTCATCCAGCGAACTGCCCCGAAAACCCATGCGACCGCCCGTTTTTTTCAGTTCAAATCGCATTTTTTTTCCGGTATTTTCAATTACACAACTCAGCGTTACACTCGCGTTAATTTGTTTTTCGTACTCCTCATAAACTGCAACATGAATAATATCGTTGTGGTCAGGCGAGTCATATTTATACAAGTATTTTGGTTCTAAATTTTCAAATAGCTGTATCGGCAGACGTTTTAACGCTGTCGCCGGACCAAAGATGGTATACTTGATAACAGAATCCATGAATTTTTATAAGTCCTGATTTAGGATATGCTTAATATATAATTTGCTTGAATAAAAGTTTTTATTCAATAATTGTCAAATATCTTGTAAGTTTCAACGTTATTTTTAGCTAAATTTCTGGTAAATGGCTCAATTCCAGAATTTTTTCTCAAATGTCGATTAATATTCATATTTTCAAATGTGTTTTTTTGAAGTTTGATTAGCTAATTTATTATGTGCAGTGTGCGTAGCGTATTTTGTTTTAATTTTTACTCACATTTCATAAATGACTATGAATTAGTGATTTTTATTCAATGATGAATGACTATATGAAGCAAATTTTACGTTTTTGTTTTGCATTATCCATTATTTTTCTCCTCGTTGGCAAGTGGGCTCCTTTATACGCACAATTAAAAGAACCACCGGTGCGGGCCGCGAGTAATCCTGTTACACCCCTTAAAAAAGGCGTTAAAAATCGAGTCGGCGGTGGTATCCTGTTAAGCAATTTTGGTTTCGGAGTCAGTGGCACCTACGCCCATGTTCTTGCCCCTTTTACTGAATTAACATTTACAACTAATATTACAGGCATTCGATATGCTTCTCAGCAAAGCATCATAAATTTCAGCGTTTTTGGGGGGACGCGGAAAATTATTCCAAACAAATATAATCGTGCTTTGGGCTTCCCTTTTCTCTTCGGTATTAAACAACGCATTTTCCCGAGACAAGTGAGTGATAATTTCAGATTTTTTGTTGCGGCTTCAGGCGGTCCCGCCCTGTCATTGGTGTTTCCCTACATCAATGATGCTGACCATAACGGCTACCGTTCGACGGCTATACAACAGACAAAGTACGGCAATATTCGTTATTTTACGGAACGCAAGAGAGGATTTTTTGCTGCCCTGGGCCATGCTTCTGCGCATATAGGTATAGCTGGTTCATTAAAAATGGGCATTGATTTTGGCAGTAAATTTAAAACCCAGCCTACCTTTGAAATTGGGTATTTCTTCTACTATTTCAATCCCGGTTTGCAAATCATGGATCCTAAAAGACCTGTTTACAACAATAGCGGGCAGGTCGTTGGGAGAACGAATTTTTATGGACCCAAAAAATATTTTGGCACTCCTGAGATCACATTTAAATTTAGCAGCTGGTGGTAGATTACCGGTTTGCTACTTTTGCCGGATTTTTTTCTGATAGCTGACGGGGCTCAATTCATGCAGTATGGTATGGCGGATACATCTTTCAGGCCCTTGTTAAACGCAAAAAAGTTATAAACTGTTATTTTTTCTTTATAGGAAACGGAAAACATTGTACATTGAAACCCATTTTTAATGTGAGCAAAAAAAATATATCATGAGCTATATAGACGAAATTATTGCACGCCAGATTCTGGATTCACGCGGAAACCCTACGGTTGAAGTGGATATCATTCTTGAAAATGATATTGTAGGTCGCGCGGCCGTACCCTCCGGGGCCTCAACCGGTCAACTTGAAGCGGTGGAAGTCCGTGACGGAGGAGATGATTTTATGGGCAAAGGGGTAACGCAGGCTGTCGACAATGTAAATACCATTATCGCTGCTGAATTGCAGGGTATGGAAATTTTTAATCAGGTCGAAATCGACCAGTCGCTCATTGATCTGGACGGCACGGAAAACAAGGAAAATCTCGGCGCAAATGCCATCCTGGGGGTTTCACTTGCAGCGGCAAAAGCGGCGGCGAATACGCTTAACCTGCCACTATGGCGTTATATCGGCGGAGTCAACGCAAAAGTGCTGCCGCTGCCAATGATGAATGTGCTGAACGGCGGCTCGCATGCAGATAACAGCGTCGACTTGCAGGAATTCATGATAGTACCGGTTGGCAGCCAGTCTTTTTCGGAAGCCATCCAAACCGGTTCAGAAGTTTTCCATCACCTGAAAAAAACACTGCAAAATAATAATTATAGTACGGCCGTGGGCGATGAAGGCGGCTTTGCTCCCAATCTTAAATCCAATGACGAAGCCGTAGAAATCATTTTACAGGCCATTGACGCGGCAGGTTATACTCCCGGCAATGATGTGGCTATTGCCCTGGATCCGGCAGCTTCGGAATTTTATGATCCGGATTCAAAAGTTTATACGTTTAAGTGGAGCGACGGCAGTGAACATGATGCCGAGGCAATGGTTGAGTTTTTTGAAGATTGGATTGAAAAATATCCGATTGTCTCGCTCGAAGATGCACTCTACGAAGATGACTGGGAAGGCTGGAAACATCTTACAAAAGTGCTCGGCGATCGTGTTCAACTGGTGGGGGATGATATTTTTGTCACCAACACAGACCGGCTGGCGCGCGGCATCAAAGAAAATGTGGGCAATTCAATTTTGATTAAGCTCAATCAAATTGGAACACTCACGGAAACGCTCGATGCCATCGAGATGGCCCATAAAAACGGTTATACAGCCGTTATTTCGCACCGTTCCGGCGAGACGGAGGATACTACCATCGCCGATCTGGCGGTTGCAACCAATGTGGGACAAATTAAGACGGGTTCCATGAGTCGCACTGACCGGCTTGCAAAATATAATCAATTACTGCGCATTGATGAACAGCTTGATGATAATGCATTGTTTCCCGGTAAAGACGCATTTGGACTTTCCTAAAAAGCTGTCTGTTTGTATGGCTTAGCTTTTCATTAATGGCTCTAATAGTGTGACCGAATATCCATCATGGTCATACGGCTAAGTATTACAGCAATGCCTGCGAAAGTTAATTTATAACACCATTCGAAAAGGGCGCCTGCTCAGGGAGCCCTTTTTTATTTATCTTTGATTATGCGAACGACCCAAACCAGACTGCAAAACTTCAGAAATCATGACGACACACAGGTTCATTGGGCTACGCATTTAAATGTCATCACTGGGAAAAATGGGGCCGGTAAAACCAACCTGATCGACGCTATTCACTACCTGTGTATGACAAAAAGTTTCGTAGCCAGCAGCGATCGTTATGTTGTGCAGCAGGACGCTCCCTATTTTATTGTCGAAGGCCATTTCAAAGGTAATATTCGCTCTGATTTTGACGTGAAATGTTCCTACTCGCGCGGTGAGGGCAAGAAAATTTTTGTAAACGACAGCCCGCTTGACCGTCTTTCAGACCTGATTGGCATGGTCCCGGTTGTGGTGTTGGCTCCACAGGACCAGAGCCTGACGAAGGGCGGCCCCAGTGAGCGCCGCTCTTTTATCGATTCATTAATCAGCCAAATATCTTCGGCCTACCTGCGCGATCTGATTGACTTTCGCAAAATCCGGAAGCAACGAAACACGCTCCTGCAGGAATATCGGGGAAGCCGCAGTAATTTACTGGCTGCCCTGGAACCCTGGAACGTACAACTTATCCGGCATGGATCTCGTATTGTAGCCTGGCGAACACGCGTGCTGAACCAGTTTCAGGATTTTCTTTTAAAGCAGTATCAAAACATCTCCGGCATGAGGCACCGCCCGCACCTTCAGTACCAAACGTTTTGCGAGCCATCGGAAGACGAAAACATCATCCGGGAGCGTTTTCAGGAATCATTGGATGCAGCCCTGGATCACGAACTCGAACGCGAAGTGACTACCATTGGTCCGCACCGTGATGAAATTATTTTCTACCTCGATGATTTTGAATTGCGTAAATTTGGCTCGCAGGGTCAACATCGCCTTTTCGCATTATCAATCAAACTGGCCCAGCTATTTTATTTTTCGGATGAACTGGATGATCTTCCCATTTTTCTGCTGGATGATGTATTTGGCGATCTGGACGCCCACCGCACGGAAGTCCTGTTGGAAGCACTGATGGATCACGCCGGTCAAACTTTTATTACATCGGCAAATCCTGTAAATTTTGACCAGTACATCCCATTTAACAGTGATAAAAACAGAAAATTCAACGTTGAACAGGGCCACGTTTTTGCCGGGTAAATTTCTCCATATTTCGCTTAACACTACTGAAAAATTAATACCATGAATAGTTTCAGATCTAATCCACCGAAACCCCTGAAAGACTTGTTAAAAAATTATCTTGATGATATCCCCCACAAGAAAAGGCTGAAACGGGGCATGATACTATCTTTATGGAATGAAACCGTAGGGGACGCCATCGCCCGACAAACGACAAATGTGCACTTTGAACACGGAAATCTGGTGGTTCACGTAAAAAGTCCGACCTGGCGTAATGAAATTCATATGAAGCGCTTCGGTATCGCAAAAAAACTAAATGAACAGGTGGGCAGCGAAATCATCAAGGAGATTGTCGTCAGATCATAATCATATATTCACCCATAAATTCAATATGCAAATTCTTCACCACAAACCCATTTTTGCATAATTTTCTGACTATATTATTTTAAATGGTTTGCATCCCTTCATAACGATATGTTAAATACAACTTGAAACGTTATGAGTTAATGGAACGAATGAAAGAAAAAATTAAAAACGGAATACAAAAATTTTGGAATATCCTGGTCGGCCAGGAGGAGAAAGTCAAATCCTCAGGGTTTGACCGTGAAAAGATTGCAAGCGTCGTAATTTGTTTATTTTTAGCATTTAGCATTTGGCTGGTTGTCAATTTGAATCGTGATTACAGTATAAACGTTAACGTCCCAATTACCCTGGGCAAGGTGACCACTAAAAAAGCACTGGCTGAGGAGCTACCCCCAGATGTTAACACCATTATCACAGGCAAGGGATGGAATTTAATTAAACTGTATAATCATCCGCCTCAAATTTACATAGATGTTGCCAGCGCACAAGTAAATTTGTTTCAACAGGTACGTCAACAAATGGGTAGCCAGGATATTACGGTGAGCAAGGTGCAGCCTTCTTATTTGCAACTTAAGTTAACCCCTAAAAAGACAAAAGTTGTTCCTGTAATACCCAATGTCAGTGTTGATTTTGCGAAGCAATACGATTTTTTAGATAAACCTGTTATTCAGCCCGACAGTATAAAAATTCAGGGTGGGGCTGCACAGATTGACTCTATCAACCAGTGGCCGACTGATTCACTAACATTAAAGAAAGTAAACAAAAATATAGCAACCCAGGTTAATTTAAAAAAGTCCAGCTCCCTGATTAAACTTTCGGCTTCTCGGGTTAGTTATAGTGCTAAAGTTGCTAAATTTACGGATAGCGAAGTGACTATACCTGTAGAAAAACAAGGATTCCCTGTTGTAAATATCGTCTCCCTGAGTCCTTCAACTGTAACGGTGAAATACAAGATTCCGCTGCGCGAATATAAAAAGTTTAACAGCAAAAAATTATTTCAAGCCTATATAACGTACAAGCAAATCCAACAGGACTCCACCGGATTTATTAAGCCTCATGTTAAAACATTGGTTCAAAAAGCCCATCTCAAAATCCGCTCCGTTCAACCAAAAGAAATAAGTTATTTCACCATAATTGGACAGTCAGAGGGTCAGCATTAGGTTTCAGTGATATAACATTATCTAATATTCGTGCTGCCCGCTTTACTCCGGCGGCATGGTTCCGAAAACTCGATCCCATAAACCTGTCGATATTCCGAAAGCCTTGTCAGGATATTTATAATGATGAAGGGAATGACGGCGATATTGGGACTTCAAATAAGAGGGGATATGCCGGGTATGCGTTTTGTAATGCACACGCGTATAAAGCAGATAGCCCGTCATAAAACCCGGTAAAAATATAAAAACATAATTGCCCATTATGGCATAATAAATTCCGAATAAAAGACCAATTATAAGCATGCCGGGTACCGGGGGCATCACGATGCGATCTTTATCGCGCGGATATTCGTGATGAATACCGTGTAGTGTGAAGGCAAGCTTATGAGCAAATTTTGAATCCGGAAAATATTCATCCAGATGAAATATATACCGGTGAGCAAAATATTCGAAAAGCGTCCACAAAAAGATGGCACCAACAAACAAAGCGGCTCCCGTCCAGAAATTATTCATAACGTGTTTATGAATTCCGACATATAAAATACCGATTCCGATTGACGAGTAGATGGTAGCAGAGATATACGGAGGGCATTTCGTTAAAGGCTCCAAAAAGGAATCCTCAAAAATTGTGCCTTGTCCCTCGTGTTTAATTTCGCTGTTCATAAATGTAATTTTTAGTTCAAAACTTCTTGAATGTAAATATTATTTTAAAATATTTCGTTCACTTTGGAATTATTTGACAGCCTGATATTCCCCGCTCACAGTGAACGCCGGGTCAACATTGCGCATTGGATAAT
>DASQZL010000280.1:0-7297 GCA_035638715.1 Balneolaceae bacterium | reverse complement strand
CTTGCAAAACCGGGAGGGATACAAGCAGTACCAAACGGTTTCCTGCTTTTTGATTTAGGGACACACAGAATTTGCCATTTTAATGCAAATGGACAACAATTGCTTTGTTTTGGCCACAAGGGGAAGGGCCCGGGCGAGTATTTAAATGCCAATGGGATCTGGGAATTCAAAAACAAATATCTCGTCTATGACAGGCGGAATAAAAAATTTATCACTTACGGGCTAAATGGGAAACACATTAAAGATATTCCAATAAAATTTACTGAATCAACCAAAATGTTGCCATTCCAAATGGATGCGATTAGCCCCTCACAAATGATAATGCCATCCGGCGGGAAAGATGGTTCTCTCTTAAAAAGGGTTAATATCAAAACAGATAGCACCCGGTATTTTGGCAAGACGGGGAGCGTCCCTGACGTCGTTAGCAATGCTCCTGCGAAGCTACTGCATGCACTTGATTTTAAAGCATTCAAAAATAGAAAGATTTCATTTGGCAGCAATCGAAGCGGAATTTTTGTCTTCCACGACTTGACAGCAAAATTAGAAAAATATTCATTTTCCGGAAAACTTCTTTGGCAAAAAAGTATAAAAATTCCGGCTATTAGACATTTGTTCCGGCATATCATCCGGAAAGATAAAGGCCGGCTGAACCAGGGAAAATTTTTATTAACATTTAGTTATTCTGAGGGTGTGTCTGTAAATAAGAAGGGAGTTGCTATTTTACTGTACGTTCTTAAGAAACAACCGGTAACTGTTGTTTGGGTCCCCAATGATGGGAGTAAAACAACCGTTGTTACGTTTCCAAAATTAAAAAAGTCCTTTCCGCTGTTTCTAAATTTTGCGTTATCGAAAGACGGATCTGTAATTTATTTTGTCAATATACGTAATGGGGAAATATACAGGGCCCATTGGCCTTTGTAAACATAGGATAATTGACAGGAATGTCGCCGAAATTTTTGCCGATGATATCATCTGCCTTCGGAAAAGAGTAGGCAAGAACGGCTGTTTGGGGTATCGTTCATATTGGAGGCATATTTCCACATAAGGCCTCTTACTTCGCCTATTTTTCGTTTACCTGATTAACATTACCATAAACTATACCCGGGTCGTGCTTTCAGCAGAAATCAAGCAAAAATTCTGTCGAATTTCATGCTTTCCATTTGCAATTATCCCTAATCCTCCTATCTTACTCGTATGTGGTCGGATATTTTCCATAGAAGATAATTTATCTCGCTCACCTATCTGCTGGTGGTGGTCATCGGCATTATTGCGTGGCGGAATATCGCCCTTGAGACCGCTCCGAATTTGAACCTGCCCTCCATCACGGTGCAGTATTACTGGGGCAGTACATCCCCGGAAGTGATGGAAAAAGACGTGATACGGCGCTTATCATCGGGCTCAACCCGGACAGTATGGAAAAGTACGGGCTAAAATCGCAACAGATTCTTAGCGAAGTAAGCTGGCGGTTGCAGGGGCATCGGCAGGTTACACACAGGCTTCTGGCCGGCTGGGTGGTTAAAGGTAAGCTCATCATGGCAAGTTTTGAAAATTTGCCTTGGTTAAAATGTGCAAAGCGGTAGTTATACCAAATTTTTAGTCGTATGTTAGTATTACCGGGGACGTTAAAGCCGAAAGATAACAAGTGCACGTTCGTCGAAGGTTTAGTTTATGTGAGGCTATATAATTTTGGACCACTTACAGGCAGAACATTTAGAGGACCATTTGTATGAACCTGTATGAAAAAAAGATGGAAAATATAAAAGAAAACCATCGCAATAACCTGACACAACCTAAAGGGGACTGGCCGGAAATGGTGCAACGCGCCCGGCGCTTCATAATAATACACCTGTTCACGGAAAAGCTGACCGTGGGCTGGATGAAGAAGAAATGCCGTATTAATAGTCATAATTTTTCTGCAAAATTTGCCCGTTTCGCTGGGCGTACCCCTAAACAGTTTATTGTGTATCATCGTGTTGCGGTAGCCAAAAAGCTGCTGAAGAGCCCGGCTTTTGTGGATTTATCGATTTCAGAAATAGCCTATGAATTAGGATTTGCAACCGTTTCAACTTTTTCAAAAGCATTTAAGCGAAAGGTCGGAATGCCCCCCGGCCGCTGGCGGAAGGAGCATTTATAACAAAGGAGACGGCAAAATTCAAGAAAATATTCAAGGGATTATACAAGCATGGATAAACATCATGTACTAAGTTACTTACAGCTTGTTAATTTTTAATGAAAAAATGAGGTTTTATGAAACAGCTAATAGTTAATTTAGTGGCGATAATGGTAATAGGTGTGGGTGGACTTAGTTTAGCGATACCGGCGAATGCTGCTCCAAATTCAATTTTAGGTGATATCACAAATATGATCAGATTACCTGTCCAATTACAAAAAAAACAAAATAAATGTAAGGCTCTTTTGGGCGGAAGCTGCTCGTGCAGTGGAGGTTGTAGTGCAGGAGTATTTCACTGCCACTGTACGAATAATAATTAAAAAGTGAATTAAAGTATAGAATAATTGTATATATAAAATATGATTAATATACCATTCGGATGCAGAGATCATGATCTCTGCATCTAATTTTAAAACAAAATCAACTTATGAAATATTATTTACTGGGTCTTGTTATTTTTTTATGTTCAAATTTTACTTGCTATGGGCAGAGTTTGGGCTTAAAGAAAAATCTGACCATTAATCCCCGGGAAGCAGGCTATTTTTTTGATTTAGCTGTTGATCAAAAGGGGGATATATTTGCTTCGGATGTCTTTGCTCACAATATAAAGTGTTATTCGCCTAAGGGGAATTTACAAAAACAAATTGGCCGTAAAGGGAAAGGGCCGGGCGAATTCTTGGTCCCCAAAAATTTAGCTGTCCACAATTCCTCTCTTTATGTATATGACGACCATTTGTTAAGAATTTCAATCTTTAATCTTAAAAAAAGAGTAAAACTTAGAAAAACAATTAAATTATTATCTAACTCTAAATCAGAATATTTGAACCCTGACAGAATTTTATTTGAACCCCCTAAATTATTTTATGCAATTTCTGCAAAACCTTATTCTAAAAATAATTTAGAAAAGAAACATTCCGCAATCTTAAATGAGATAAATAGTGAAGGTGAAATTACAGAGGACTCTATTTTAACGGTTCCAGCTAAACAGTATTTGATTACTCACCATGGCAGTAATTTTACCGTAGGACCTATGCCATTTGGAAGGAAACCTGTATTTGTGGCGGGCAAGAATGGCACATTTTACTACGGTAACACAAATAAATTGGACATAAAAAAATATTCAAATGAGGGAAAGATATTGCAAAGATATGCAGCCAAAACAAAAAAAATACGTGTTACTGAGAAAGATTTTAAAAATGAAGCTAAAAGAGTACATGATGATCCTGAGGAAATACGTCACATAAAACCAAGAAATAAAGCCAAAACATTTCCAGCCTTTAACTGGTTTGTGGTTGATAATCGGGGATATGTATGGGTTGCTGTGAACACTGAAAGCCGCAATCACTATTCTTTGGATATCTTTAAAAATAATGGAAAACTTATAGGTAAAATTCCCTTATCTAAATCGGTTGAACTAAAAGTTATAAAGGGTGGCTATGCTTATGGTATAAAAACCGGTAAAAAAGGAGTGCAGTCGATAGTGCGTTATAAAATCAAAGGCTTAAAGTAATAACTGTTATGACAACCAAAGACAAGCTATCCCTGGGATTTTCAGGCGTGTTGGTGCTGTGTGCACTTTTTGTGGTTGGGTTAATTATTAAGCGGCATTTTTTTTCAAGGCATAGAAGGCCGCAGAAGCGATATATTGCAAACTGGCAAAACCTGAGCTTTACCGGCCAACGCAGCGGGCCTGCCCACGCACCGGTACAGATTGTGGAATTTTTTGACTACCAGTGCCCGTTCTGCAGGCAGGCCCAGCCGGCGGTTAAACAAATACGCCATGAATATCCCCAAAAGGTGGCCGTTATTCACGAAGATGACCCGCTGCCGATGCACCAGCATGCCTTCGGGGCCGCGGTGGCCGCCGAGTGTGCCCGTCGCCAGCACAATTTTATGGCTCATCATGATTCGTTGTTTGCCCGCCAGAAAAAACTGGGCCCGGAGCGGTATTATGAGCGGTTGGCTGTTCAAATAAATATTTCGGACACATCAGCCTTTCGCCAATGTTTGGATCAACAAAAGACCGCTGCAACAGTTCAAGCGGGTAAAAAAATGGCGAAAAGATTAAACGTTTCCGGCATCCCCGCCTTTTTGATCAACGGTACGCTGGTGACCGGCGTGCTACCGAAACGCCAATTAGAACAGTACGTGAAACACGCTCTGGCCAAAGCCGGGCGATGAGTGATAGACAAAACGGCTAATTTTCAAAATTTAACAGGTTTGTGAGGCCATTCTTCGTTGAGGTTAAAATGAATTTTTAAATTTACCCGCTTGCAATTATCCCTAATCCTCCTATCTTACTCGTATGTGGTCGGATATTTTCCATAGAAGATATTTTATCTCGCTCACCTACTTGCTGGTGGTGGTCATCGGCATTATTGCGTGGCGGAACATCGCGCTTGAGACCGCTCCGAATTTGAACCTGCCCTCCATCACGGTGCAGTATTACTGGGGCAGTACATCCCCGGAAGTGATGGAAAAAGACGTGACCCGCAAGGTCGAGGAGGCCGCGAATCGCCTGCGTAACGTCCAAAAAATACAGTCGACTTCTCAGACGGGGCAGTCCAGCGTGACCATCACTTTTGCCCGCCACACGCCGGTGAAATATCGCATCGTTGAGCTGCGCGATTATTTGTCGAATCTTGAGCAAAGCCTGCCGGCCAATGTGCAGCGGGGGACCATCACCCGACAGGTACCAAAGGCACTACAGAGTATGCAGACTTTTGTGGTTTATTCACTCAGCGGAAACCAGCCGACACATGATCTGCTGGAATACGCCCGTCGCAACATAAAGCTGCCACTGCTGGGACTATCCGGCTTGGCTGATATTAAAATTGACGGGGCACGTGACCCGGCGCTCACTATCGAATTTAATACCGGTAAGATGGAAAAGTACGGGTTAAAATCGCAACAAATTCTTAGTGAAGTAAACAGGCGGTTGCAGTGGCACCCTGCAGGCTACACGCAGGCCTCCGGCCGCCGCATCAGCATACTGGTCCCCCCGCAATTCCATAACGTGCAGTCGATACGAAGTATGCCAGTGAAACTGCCGCATACCCAACGACGGGTGCCGTTATCAAAGTTAGCCCAGGTTTCTATCCAGGATTACCCGGCCAAGCGCCTGAGACGGATCAACGGCAGCCCGGCGCTGAGCATCCGGTTTGACAAGGAAGCCGGAGCAGATGCCATCGGGCTGGCCCAAAATATTCGGACCCGCATGAAAAAAATCAGCCAGTCGCTGCCGCCGGACCTCCATATTCAGCTGGCCCATGACGCTACAAAGAAACTTCGAAAGCAATTTGGTAACCTGCAATATCAGGCCATGATCAGTCTGCTGGTGGTTTTTCTGGTGCTGTTGCTGTTTATCCGGCGCTTCCGTGCGCCTTTCGTTATTCTGGGCAGCATCCTGTTTTCACTGCTGCTGAGCGTGAGTATCATGTATTTTATTGGCTACACGCTCAATATCATCACCCTGGCTGGGCTTACGGTCGCCCTCGGGATGATCATTGACAATGCGGTTGTGGTATTTGAGCAGTTGAATCCGGGCTTGCCACCGGATCGGGCGGGCCGTCTGGCGCATATCAAGCAGAATTTGCCGCATACGCTGATACCGGTCTTTGGAAGCACGCTGACGACCGTGGGTATTTTTGTACCGCTGTTTTTTGCCGTCAGGCAGCTACAGATTTTTCTGGTGCCGCTGGCCGTAGCGTTGTCGCTGACTCTGCTGTCGTCCGTGCTCATTGCCCTGAGCTGGATCCCATATTCGCTCATCTGGTTGGTGCCCACGCGGGCAGAAAACGGTTCATCCAAAGCTGAGGCAGGAAAAAAAGGCCTGTTCAGCTATGTGCGTCGCCCCGTATTGTGGCTTTTCAGCTGGCGCCACCGGCTGCGGTGGGTATTTTACGTAACCCTGATTCTACTCATCGGTATCCCGCTATTTGCTATCAAGGAGCCGAATTGGGACCAGGGTACGTGGTGGCCGAAGTTTACGCAGGTCTATTTCAATAATCGATCTGATATCGATCCCTGGATCGGGGGGCTTTCATACCGCTTTTTCAACAATACTTATTTCGGAAGCCCGTGGCAGGGACCGAAGCAGCAGCGCATCTCTATCACTATTAATCCGCCCCAGGGCACGCCAATGAAACAGATCAACAAGATGGCGCGCAATTTTGAAAAAATCGCCACCCCCTACAAAAGCGCCTTTTCGTTTTACGAGACGCTGGTTTCGAAGTATAACGGGGCCCGACTGACATTTTACATTAAAAACAAGTACCTGTCAAAGCCCGCTCCCTATATTTTTTACGCCCGGGCACAATATCTGGCAGCGCGCACCGGCAACGCTGCCATTTCGGTTAACAGCGGGTTGGGCAAAGGCATCAGTACAGGGTTTGGCGGTGGCTCGTCCAATCAGCGTATCCGCCTGACCGGCTATTCGTATGATCAATTGTTAACGCTGGCCAAAAATCTTCGACGCCGCCTCAGGCAAAACCGGCGTGTAAAAAATGTCGATATCAATCAGACCGGTTTTTTTAGCCGTGGAAATCTGTACCAGTATTATCTGAAGCTGAATGATCGTCAACTGGCCCTGCGAGGACTGAACCGGCGGGATTTACTCAATGCCATTTCTTTGGACGTCAACCCGACATATACACTGGGCAAGATAAATTTAAATGACCATCGTATGTATCTTATCGGGCGGAATTCCCGGCGGGAGTTTTATCCAAAGAGCCTGATGCAAAAAAAGCGAACCACGCGCGATGACAGCCTTATGTTTGATCTGCAGGAAGTAGCAAAGCTGGATAAACGGAAGGTGCAGTCGACCATTCAGCGCGTTAACCAGGCTTATGAGCGTACCGTCGCAGTTGATTTTTTGGGACCGTACAAGCTGGCCCGCAGCTACATCAAAAAAGTGATCAGCGAGACGCCGGTGCCGGTGGGCGAGAAGATTCAATATGGGAACAACGGCTTTAGCTTTAGCAACGGGCAAAATACGCAGAATACCCTGCTCCTGCTGGGGCTGACGATTTTGAGTGTCTGGATGATCGTTTCGGCCCTGCTGGAAAGCTGGATTGATCCCCTTATTGTTATTTGTGCCGTGCCGTTAAGTTTTATCGGGGTGATGGC
>DASQZL010000279.1:0-14162 GCA_035638715.1 Balneolaceae bacterium | reverse complement strand
CCGAAGCCAAGATTGGCCGTATAGCTGAGTACCGGTGTCTGGTTCACCCGCTCGAGCTGCTCCGGTTCATTGCTCTTTTTGATGGAAACGACCTGTGCCAGCGGAATTTCCTTACCGTTCATATCCAGACGGATGTCACGGGGATCATAAATCGTACGGTCAGTGCCCTCAAGCCGGATCGCAATCTTTTCGTCCTGCCGGTCCCAGTTGGTCACCAGCTGCCCGCGCGTTAGTGACTTCAGGTAGTTTACAACCTCATTTTCGGTAAGTCCTAACTCGATGAGTCTGGCCGGTTTAAACTGCAGGTGGTAGGTCTGTACCTGCTGCCGGTATTGTTTTTGCAATGTGATGGAGGAATCAATCCGGTCGAGTTTTTTCTGAAGTAACGGGGCCAGCCGCTGGCTTCTGTTACGATTTTTACCTACAAGCCGGAAAATAACCGGGGGCGCACCGGCGGCCGGCAACATGCCCAGCGCAGTATTAGACTGAAGCCGTTTGGCCGACCAACCGGGACGCCGATGCAAAAATGTTGCCACTTCACTGCGAACGCTATCGGCCTGGCGGCGCCCCTTGACGGGCACGGTCAATGTGAATTTATTGGGTCCCTCTTTGGAAAGTGTAGCGACGCTGGTTTGATCGGTATAACCGCCCAGTGCCTGAATAGCATCATCCTTTTGATGCGGTAACTGCCTGGTTAATGCGATGGCCGCCGTACGGGTGGATCGCAGCGCGGTGTTGCCGGGCAAACGAACCCGGTAACGCACCTGCGAGGGCGCCGATTGAGGAAGGATATTTTTATTGATCATTAAAAATTCAAAAGCTGCGAGACCCGCCAGCAGTACTATTCCCGCCAGTAACCACCCTCGGTGACGCAGCGTCCGCTGCAGGCTCTGCTCGTAAAGGTCCCGAATCCGGTTAAAATAGCGGTTGAAGCCAAGGGTCCCATCCGCCTGCTCTCGCTTTTGAACCTGCACTACCAGCACCGGCAGAATGAGCAGGGCAACGATCAGTGATGCCAGCAAACTGATGGAGAGCGTCCACGCCTGGTCTTTGAAAAAGGCCCCCTCAAAACCACCCAGAAATACCAACGGTAAAAAAACAGAAATCGTGGTAAACGTGGAAGCCGTTACCGCCAACGCAATTTCTTTGGTGCCCTGGGCGGCTGCCTCCAGCACCCCGTAGCCTTCGCGGCGGTACTGGTTGATATTTTCCAGCACGATGATGGCGTTGTCAACCAACAGTCCGATGCCCAGTGTCAAGCCGCTGAGCGATATAATATTAAGTTGAATATTGCTGAGGTACATCACAAAAAAGGTCAAAAAGATGCTAACGGGAATAGAGACCCCAATCGTAAATGGCGTGCGGTAATCATCGAGAAATAAAAACAGTACGATAAATGCCAGGATGGCCCCGAAAAGTAATGTACGCAGCAGACTGTGAATGGTACTGCTGATGTAGCTGGCATTCTGGCTGAGCACCTGAATATTAACGTCCGGGTTTTGCCGGCGGAGCTGCTTCAGCAGCGGCAGCATGGAATGGTAAACCTGCACTGTATTCGTGCCGTATGCTTTTTTGACCAGCACACTCAGCACGCGGTGGCCGTCAGCCAGAGCGAACGAGGTAGGATCGGCCGCGCCCATTTTTATCTTCGCCACATCACTGAGGGTCAAAATTTTGCCGTTTCCCAGGGTTTTCAGCGGCACCTGCCGGATATCATCGATAGACTGGATACGGCTTTGAATTTTCAGAGAGTAACGGTACCAGCCCGAACGAAGCTGCCCGGCGGCGGTAAATATGTTGGTCTGGTGCACCAGACTCTGCACCCTGTTGAGCGACAAGCCATAGCGATTAATCGCCTGCGGCCGGTACCGGATCTTTACTTCCGGGGTGACCCCGCCCACCAGCACGGCCTGGGCGATGCCCTTTGCCTCTTCAAGCCGGCGCGTAAGTACCTGGCTGGCCCATCGTTTGAGCGAAAGGCGCTGCGAAAAACTGTTCTGTTGCTTGTTGGCCGCTGTGATGCCCAGCACTGCAATCGGCTCGTTGGCTGAACCGTTATGAACCAGTTGGGGGCGGCTGGCTTGCCGGGGGAGCAGTGAGCGGACCTTGTCGAGCTTTTCACGCACATTCAGAAATGCCAGGTCCATATTTTGTCCCCATTTAAACTGCAGGGAGATGATACTCTGCCCCTGCCGCGCAAAGCCATGAATATGCTGCACGCCCTGCACCGTGCCCAGCACGCCTTCCAGCCGCTTGTTAATGCGTTTTTCCACTTCACGCGGTGCCGCCCCATTCCAGTCGGTACGCACCATCAAAGAAGGCGTGGCTACCTGCGGCAGCAGGCTTACCGACAGATTGCTCAGAGCGATACCCCCGAAAATGAGCACCGCCAAAATGAGCATAATCGCTGTTATGGGGCGTTTTAAGAGCACTGAAAACTATTTCATTATTACAAGATTAGTATAATAGCTGATGAAATGTACAAGTGCAATCATCATTTTCTTTATCATCGGCTGGCTCCATGCCTGTCCTTACAAAGTTTTAAGCCTTCGCTGGCACAAGCGGGCGCTTGTACCGATTAAAAAACCTAAATGGATTTTTATAGATTATAAGAGAATGAAATTTTCCTTAGCATGTTTTGTTCAAGGAGAAAAAATTTGTTCTCCGGCCACAACTTGGTATTCGTTCAATGATAGACCGGAACGTCATGGTGCTATCGTAATCTGGCAACTTACATTAACAGAAAATTGTGGACAATCGACAAAGCCCGGTTTAAAACGACGAATTGATCTTATACCGTACGATAAGCGGAACTCCGTTACTTGCGTTACGTGTGGCATACAGATAGCCATGTCGTATTTTCTTAACAGATAAGTCCGCCGGCAGGTAAACCGATCCTTCCTTTTTTCCTTTTTTATTTAAGATAAGCCACTGCACCACCGACATATCTGTTGTATGCGTTTTCACCCACAGGCGGCCGCCACTGTCGATCAGCAAATTCTCAAAAGCAGGAAAAGTTTTGGCAAAATGTGCATTTCTGAGTTGTTTCCGGTAATTTTTCCCAAATCTATTCAATACGGTATCGATATCAGTATGGGTAACTTTTTGCTTTTTTACCGGATGCCTGATCGTGCCTTTCAAGGTCCCGTCCATTGCATATACCTGGATTGCCAGGCTGTCTGTCCACCCGTAATAAAAATGATTATCCGGCGAAAGCCGCACTACTGCTTTACGACCAAACGGCATCGGCCCTACCATGATTGACGATCCAGTATCATTTACGTACCGTTGATCGGCCGGTACTTTTATAACCGGATTTTTCAGAACCTTTCCACTCGCATTCATCAATACGAATTTTTGCGTGCGTTTAATGTCGGAGGTCCCGGGTGAATAGGGAATGGTATAATCCAGAATGAACTCCGGCTGATTCCCATAGGTTACATTTATGCCCCCTGGCATGGCTCCATGTTTCGTAGGACTGGACAATTTTTTTAAGTTAATTGTTTTCGACAGCTTTCCCCTCCTGGTATCAAAAACGGAGATACGCAGTAGTCCGCCATCCATAACATATAATTTATGACCGCGAACGCAGATGCCTTCAATATACTGAAATTCTCCCGGTCCTTTACCTTTTCTGCCCATTTGCTGGACCAGTGAATCACCCGAAAATTCATCAATTGTCCGGCTTTGCCAATTGGCATAGAATATATGACCGGTATCATCAACGGCGAATCCGGCATTATTTTCGAGTAATGCATTGCTCGTGTCTTTACCGATGATATAATCCTTTTTCAAGGTTACATTTCTCCCTTTAAATGGCGCTTTCAGGTCTTTTTTCGTAAATATTTTCTTGCCCTGACGGGCTGAGGATGAGCCGGTTTTATGATTTGAACAGGCCGGCAGGAACAGACATAAAACAAGCATACTGATGAGTAGTTTTTTCATAATAATTTTATTTGTAATTAATATTTTCTATCGGCGCTGTCAGGTTGATTTTCACTATCCTTGAAACAGAAAAGATCATACATTTTATAAGCATAGGCCTTCATTTCATCATCCTCAGCCTGACTTTTTTACGCCATGGTGGTGTTATATATTTTTGAATATCCAACCTGAAATTGCTGGAACATCAGATTTTCCCGGATTACGTAACGGAACCCTTCAAAGTACCTGTGCCAGGTAGTATCGATAAAAGAGGTATAATTCTTCTCTCCTATATTAATTTATTCGTACGAATATTATAATAATAGATAATTTTGAATACTTCAACTATTACTCCCCAATTGCAAAATAAAATTAATTCGAGGTAATAAGACTACTGATTTGTCCGCAGATTAAACCCGACAAATTTTTTACTAAATTTAAATGAAGGGGGCTTTGCAAAACCACCCCATTTTGTCGAGTCCGGATATTATTTCAACCGCAAAAAAGAGCTTGCCGGGTAGTCATTTTTCACTTCAAAATAATCGGCGGCCGAGCTGGCTACATCGCTGAATGTTTCCCGGATGCCAAGATTTTCCTGCATGGCTTTCTCTTTTGGAAATACCAGTAGCGGTACAAACTCGCGGCTGTGATCCGTACTGGTTGAAGTGGGATCGTTGCCGTGGTCACCGGTAATAATCAACACGTCATCGTCCTCAACTTTTTGCAGAATGGCCGGAAGCGCGCGGTCGAACTCCTGCAGGCATTTCGCATGCCCTTCCGGATCGAGGCGGTGGCCATAAATCTGGTCAGTATCGATTAAATTAACAAATACAAAGCTGTCCTCGGCGGCACTCATGAGACTAAGCAATTGCGAGATGCCCTCGGCATTGCTCTTGGTGCGGCGATACTGGGTGAACCCTTTTTCAGCAAAAAGATCAATGATTTTTCCGATGGAATACGTTTTTATGCCGCTGTCGTAGAGCTGCTGCACGATATTGTCGGAGGGCGGCATGCGCGAAAAATCATGTCGCTGGTTGGAATCGCGCTCAAAATGGCCGGGCTCGCCTTCAAACGGACGCGCAATCACCCGCCCTACGCCATGTTTACCGGTCATCACATTTTTTCGGGCAAATGCGCACCAATCATAAAGTTTATCAACCGGTGTGATTTTTTTATGGGCGGCAACCTGAAAAACGCTGTCGGCCGAAGTGTACACGATAGGGAAGCCGGTTTGCAGGTGCTCTTCTCCATAATCGGCAATGGCCTCGGTACCGGAATAGGGCTTATTGCAAAGCACCCTCTCCACGCCGATGCCTTCACAAAATTTTTGGATGATGCCCTCGGGAAAGCCATCCGGATAAGTCGGGAACGGGCGGTCCAGGTGAATGCCGGCGATCTCCCAGTGGCCGGTCGTCGAATCTTTGCCAGCCGATACTTCCCGCATCTTTCCAAAAGCGGCCACAGGATCTTCAATTTCAGCCACAGAAGCCAGTGGAATAATATTCCCCAATCCCAGCTGCTGAAAATTGGGCAGCCGGCAACGAGTCGCTTCACACACATGTCCGAGCGTATTTTCGCCTTCATCACCATATTCGGCAGCATCTTCCTGAGCACCGACCCCCAGTCCATCAATAACAATTACGTAGAAATTTCCCATAGCGTCTTATTTTTTCAACCGGTCAAGAGATTTACATGCTTATTCAGTTTCAAACACTTATCAATTATATCACCAGGAATCGTAGTGCTTATACAAAGATTGTAAAGATTGAATTTAACCGCGGGGTAGCAGAGGATCGCAAAAATTTAACAAACATTGTTTAGTTGAATCCTAACCAGAGTTCTGTTTGGACAGTTCACGTTTGAGGCGCTTCATAATTTTGTAAGAGTCACCATTCATTTGGTCCAGGGATACCGCACTAATGCTGACACCTGTCTGAATCTGCTTGCCATTGGTTAGTTCAAACGGCTCATTAAATTTTTTCTTAAGCTGCCCGGTCCAGTAATCGAATGCCTCCGGGTCGTTACTTTGCAGAATTACGGCATAAATATAATCAGCGTGATACCCGATCAGCCCGGGCACACCAAAATTTTCGGGGTTGAAAGCTTTCACCAAATCTTTTTGCATTAGCTTAAGGTCCTCAAGTCGCAGCTGCGTACGAATTTGAGACAATTTCGAAGGCGTTATCATGCCCACCCAGGTGTGATGCGAAGACAACTTATTTTTCGACCGTTCAATTTCTGTATCGAGGGCACGTTTCCATAAATCCGGGATGAAAGCGGAGGTTGAGTTCGACAGCAATGGTTCCTCATCAGCCTGCCTCAGTCGCGCCTGAATTTTCAGGTTTGTCAGCTTTACGGTATTTATAAATTTGTGCTTGCTTGATTCCTTAAAGAGCAACGGATTTTCATCATATACCAAAACCACCCCTTTGCGAAAATATTCGAACTTAAGGGGCACGGCCAGTGATGCTCCTTCCGTTTGTGCTTCGCGAGGCGACAACCGTTTGGGATTGCGGTTGAAGTGCACGGCGTACTGAGGATCGCCACTGCGGAGCGCCTCACCGGCAATGGAATCCCTACTGAGCTCTAACCCAAGCGGAATCGGCTTTTCAGCCATAGCAGCATTCATAGTATTGCTCCATGTACCCATACCCCGGCTCACAAGCGATACGCCGCCCTGATTTACCCATTGCTGCATCGTATCCAGCATATCTTTCAATAATTCTACATAATGACCTTTCTTTTCCAAAAAATGCAGCTGCTCCTGATAAGTGACCCATTCATTTTGGTTTTCATGCAAATCGCTGATTTCAAGATAGGTATTAAGAATATTTCTTAGGGCGTTTATATAAGACTGAATGGCCTTGTCTTTCTCTTCATTTAAGAGTGGTTCGACCGACTCGACCACTGTTATTGCTACGGTCTCTTTGTTATTAAAAAATGGCAGCAGGCTCACACATTCTACCGGCAAATCTCCCTGGTAGTGCATAAGTTCATCGGGCGAAATATCTTCTCCCACCTTCAGCGAAACCGGCTGCATGATATCTCTATAATCATCCAGAAAATGCTCTGAAAACCGCACGCGGTCCTGAAAAACGATGTCCGAAAATACGGTAGCCTTCGTTTCCATCACAAACTGGCGACGATTACGGTTCACCCAGTATAAATATATCGTCTCCACTCCGGAAGCTTCCTGAAAGAGACCAACCAAATCCTCCAGAATCTCCTTGAACTCATTTAATGCTTTTCGCTGGCGCCTATGCTCCTCGAAATTGTCATCATCAATAGGATTATTTTGGACTTCTGGTATTGAATTCATTAAGCCTTTTTCGTTTTATTTGCCAATTGTTCAGCTTGTTCAATCATGTGTTCAATCGCTGCAAGCCCTTTGTTCCAAAAACCGGGCCTGGTGATATCAAGCCCCACTTTGCCCACAATATTTTCAGGCCAGTCGGCACCGCCGGTCCGGAGCATTTCAACATATTTATCGGCAAAGCCATTTTGCTGACGTGTATATTCTTCATACAGAGCCAGTACAAGCAGCTCACCAAATGCGTATGCATATACATAGCCAGGTGTATGCAGAAAATGCGGAATATAACTCCACCAAATATCGTAGCCATCGGTCAGCTGTACAGCGTTACCATAAATCTCTTCCTGGGTTTTTCGCCATATTCCGGAAAAATCTTTCGTACTGAGTTCTCCTTCTTTCCGCCGGCGGGTGTGAATTGCGTCCTCAAACCGGTTCATCGATACCTGACGAAAAACAGTAGCGATGGTGTCATCGATTTTCCCCATTAGCAGTGCCAGTTTCTCCTCGGGATCATCCAGTTTTTGCTTTAAATTCTGAAAAACCAGCATTTCGCCGAACACCGAGGCGGTTTCTGCGGTCGTCAATGGGGTGTTCGCTTGCAAAACACCCTGTTCGCGCGCTAAATATTGATGGATGCCGTGGCCAAGTTCATGAGCCAGGGTCTGCACATCCCGGACCTGGCCGTCATAATTCATCAATACATAGGGATGAACCGACGGTACGGTACTGGCTGAATAAGCACCACCCCGTTTACCCGGACGAATCGCCGCATCAATCCAGTTCTCTCTGAAAAATTTCTCTGCGATACCGCCCATTTCATTGTGAAACTCACCATAGGTATCTATAATTGTTTGGCGGGCTTCCTTCCAGCGAATATTTCTTTTGTTTTGCAACAGCGGAGCGTAACGATCATAGTCATATAAATTTTCATAGCCAAGCAGCTCACGTTTTAGCCGATAAAACCGGTGTACCAGTTTATACTGATCTGTGACCGCCTTAACGAGTGTTCGCACCGTTTTATCTTTAATTTCGTTCGCCAAATTCCGGGCCGAAATCCAGCTGGAATAATTACGCAGTCGATCATCGGTTTGTTTATCCGCCAATATGGTATTAAAAATAAAAGTGAGCGTCCGGCTCATACCCCTGAATTTATCGGTCAGCGCTTCGTGGGCACGTTTTCGAAGATCGCGATCGGGATCATGTAGTTTGCTTAATGCCTCCTGCTGGGTCAGCTGCTCGCCGTTGACCTCAAAACGGGCCGCCCCGAGGGTTTCGTCAAAATATCGATTCCAGGCACTCCGGCCCGTTACCGACTTCGCAGAAAGTATCTGCTCCTCTTTTTCGCTCAGTGTGTGTTCTTCGTAGCGCCGTGAAGTTTCCAGATAGTGTTTGTAATGGGCAAGTTCCTCACTTTCAATAAATTCATGAGCCTTATCCTCCTCCATGGCGAGCCATTCTACATCAAAAAAAACCAGTTTCTGATGGATGGATGAAGATAATTCGTTAGCCTCTTGCATCAATTTTCCATACGCCGGTTTATTGGTATCCGTTGTCCATAAAAGCTGTGCAAAGGAACTAATTTTGCCCATTAATTCCATTATTTGCTCATATTCCTGTAATGCCTGTTTAAATTCCGGAATATCAAGCCGTTTTATTTTTCCATGATATTCTTCCGCAAACTCACGGGCTCTGTTTCTAACTTCCTTCTTGTCCTCTTTAAGCTGCTGATCTTTGACGCCTTCATATAAGTCGGAAAGATCCCAACGTATATTTTCAGCACCAGTTTCTACCTTTTTTTTCTGACTCATGACTTGTGCTCAAAAAAAATTAAAATTTTTATTCTGCTTTAATTTATCACTATCATTTACTTACGAAATATATATTCACATCTTTCTCAAAATTGTTGGGCATGTTGCTAAAATGGATTGCTTTGAATGATGACCGGGTTTAAAACATTGATAACATAACATACATTCAGGTCACGCTGAAAGATTATAAACTAATCATTTCTTTTTATAATACAATGACAAAATAATATAAATTAATCTGACAATAAGTATAAGAAGCAATCGTAATTTAATGATACATTCTTTATCTTTAGCATAAGAAGGTAATGTTGAAAGAAACTAAATTTTTTATTCAATATTAACTTGAGATAAACACTTTCTCGTTGGACTTTAAATTCTTAAAATAATTCAACAAATCTCTATTTTGAAGTCAATTGAAACTGCTTTTGGTCCTAATTCTGCACTCGTAGAGGAACTCTACGATCAATATAAAGCTGATCCTTCATCCGTTCCGAGTCATTGGAAACAATATTTTGATGAAGCTAAGGAAAACGGCTCGCAAGAAGATCTCGCTGAACAACCTGCTGTCGCTCAAAATGGTGCTCTGGCACATGAGCAAAAGGAGGCAACAGCTACAAAAAAGGCTGCTCCCAAAACAAGGCGAAAAAAGAGGGAGGCAGAAAAAAGCGAAACCGTACAAAAAGGAGCCCGTCTGGAAAAACTGCGGGGCGTCGCCGGCAAGATTGCCGAAAATATGGATGAAAGTATCAAGGTCCCCACGGCGACCTCGGAGCGCGTGATGCCTGTACAAATGCTGATTGAGGACCGGGCGCTAATCAATCGCCAGTTAGAACAAAATACAGATCTCAAGGCCTCTTTCACTCATATAATTGCATGGGCTATCATCCGGGCACTGGAGAAATTTCCCAATATGAATAATGCCTTTGTTCGAACCGAAGAGGGGCCGCATAAAATAATTCCCGAGCACGTGAATCTCGGCATGGCTATTGACGTGAAGAATGATGACGGATCGCGGAATTTACTGGTACCTAATATCAAGGCGGTTGAGGAGATGGATTTCAAGGATTTTCTATATGCCTACTCTGACGTCGTAAACCGGGCCCGAAACGGCAAGTTAACACCTGATGATTTTCAGGGCACAACTATTACGCTCACGAATCCCGGCATGATTGGAACGGTCTCATCCGTACCGCGACTGATGAAGGGTCAGGGTGCCATCATTGCCGCCGGTGCCATCGATTATCCTGCCGAATACCGTTCGATGTCGAAAACGGTATTAAGTGAATTTGGCATCAACAAAGTAATGACGATGAGCTCCACTTATGACCATCGCGTCATACAAGGGGCCGAATCGGGGGCCTTTTTACGGCATATCCACCAGCTCCTGAACGGGGAAGAAGATTTTTATCACGGAATTTTTGAAGATCTTGAAATTCCGTATGAACCTTTCTCCTATGGTGAAGATAAATATGCCGGTCAGCTTGAGGGGCGTGGCGCGACGCTTGAACAAAACAAGCGGGCTATTGCGGTCATGCGCCTTATTAATATGTATCGCACGCGCGGTCATGTGCTGGCGGATCTCAACCCTTTGAGTGATGAACCGGGTCACAGCCCTGAATTGGATCTGGAATATTACGGGCTGAGCATTGGCGATCTTGACCGGGTCTTTTACTGCGGCGGGCTGGGAGGCAATGAAAAAGCATCGCTGCGAACAATTCTGGACCTGCTTCGCGAAACCTACTGTGGCAAAATTGGTGCGGAATATATGCACATCCATGACCTGGATGAACGCAATTGGCTGCGCGAACGCATGGAAAATACGACCAACAAGCCTGACCTGACAAAAGAAGAAAAGCGGGAAATTTTGCATAAGCTGAATCAGGCCATGGCCTTTGAACAGTTTCTCGGAAAGAAATATATCGGCCACAAGCGATTTTCTCTTGAGGGCGCCGATTCTTTGATCCCGATGATGCACTTTCTGCTCAACCAGGCCGGTGACGACAGAGTTGAAAAAATATTTATGGGCATGGCTCACCGGGGACGTCTTAACACCCTTGTGAATATTATGCACAAGCCTTATCAAAAAGTTTTTGCTGATTTTGAGGGTAATCTCGACCCCAACAGTATCCAGGGATCGGGGGATGTGAAGTATCACCTTGGCACAAAAGGTCAGCATGAAACAAAATCCGGGCATACGGTTGATATCGAGTTATTGTCAAACCCAAGCCATCTTGAGTCGGTTAACCCGGTGGTGGAAGGTGCCGCTCGCGCTACTGAAGATCACTTAAATGACGGAAAAACGACAAAAAGTGTTCTGCCGGTACTCATCCACGGGGATGCTTCTTTTACCGGCCAGGGGGTTGTGGCTGAATCGCTGAATATGTCTCAGCTTGAGGCTTACGAAACCGGCGGCACGATTCATATCATCATCAATAATCAAATAGGATTCACGACTCTGCCCGAAGACGGCCGATCCACCAAGTATGCTTCCGACCTTGCAAAAATGATTTTGGCGCCGATTTTCCATGTGAATGGAGACAGTCCTGAAGAGGCCGTCCATGCCATAAAAATGGCTCTGGAATATCGTCAGAAATTTGGCAAGGACGTGGTTATAGATCTTGTTTGCTTCCGTAAACACGGGCATAATGAAGGCGATGAGCCAGCTTTTACTCAACCCTTTATGTATGAAGAAATAGATAACCATGATACGGTTCGTGATATCTACACGCGGAACCTGGTTCGCAAGGGAGAACTCGACGAGGAGGAAGCCCAGCAAATATTTGATGAATTCGACGAGCTCCTCCGGGATGCCTTTGAAGATGCAAAGAATGCTTCTCCGATGGAGGTAACCGATGAAATGCTGAACCGCAAGGAAAAAAGCCAGGATGAGTGGGCCGATTATCCCGATACCACTTATCCCGAGGAGGAGCTGAAAGAAATTGCAGTCAAGTTAAATACGGTTCCAAAAGATTTCGACGCCAATCCCAAGCTTTTAAGACAATTGGCCAAACGCGCCGAAATCGTTGAAAATAATAAAAAAGAAATAGACTGGGGTTTTGCCGAGGCACTGGCATTCGGCTCTCTCCTTAAAAATGGAACGACCGTCCGGTTGTGCGGGCAGGATGCTGAACGCGGGACATTCTCGCATCGCCATGCCAAACTGCATGGCACTACAACCGATCAAGAATTTGTGCCATTAAATAACCTCAGTGACGACCAGGCTCCATTTTTCCCATTTAACAGCCTGCTTAGCGAATTCGCCGCGCTTGCTTTTGAGTTTGGCTACAGTGCAGCCAAACTTGATGCACTGGTCATCTGGGAAGCGCAATTCGGTGATTTTGCAAACGGCGCACAAGTCCCGATCGATCAGTATATTTCCTCTTCCAGGGCCAAGTGGGGGCAAAAAAGCAATTTAGTGATGAATCTTCCGCACGGTTATGAAGGCCAGGGTCCGGAACATTCTTCGGCACGCCTCGAACGCTATCTGCAGCTCTGTGCCGAGGACAACATGCAGGTTGTCAATCTGACAACACCGGCCCAGTATTTTCATATATTGCGCAAGCAGGCCATGGAAGAACAAAAGAGACCGCTGATCATCATGTCGCCAAAGAGCTTGCTGCGGCATAAACTGGCTGCATCAAGAACAGAAGATTTGGTTAACGGCGGTTACAAACCATTTATTCCGGATCAGGAAGTAGAAAACATCGACGATATTGACCGGCTGGTATTCTGTTCCGGCAAGGTCTATTATGATTTATATCAATACCGGCAGAAAAATGAGTTGAATAATATCGCTCTTGTCCGGCTGGAACAATTCTATCCCTTCCCTGACAGAGATGTTGCCGACATCCTGGAGAAATACAGTGAAATAGGCGACATCGTCTGGTGCCAGGAAGAACCTAAAAATATGGGGGCATGGACGTTTGTCAAGCCGCGTATCCAGGCACAATTGACTGGAAATCAGGAGCTTCAATATATTGGGCGACAGGCTTCTGCATCACCTGCTGCCGGACAGAAGAAGATTCACAAAGTCGAGCAGGAATTACTGGTTAAAGAGGCGTTGGAAATTTAACGGATCTTGAAGGTAGGGCTGACTGCTCCCCGCATGTATCTGTATACCCTGAATAACGTAAAAAGCCCGGACTTAAATGTCCGGGCTTTTCTGATTTTTGAAAAAAAGATTAGATACCGCGATGTTATTTAGCGACACAAATCTGAACCGGGCCTATGAATCAAAACAAACTATTCAGGCTGAGAGGGAAAAATTGTAACGCTAATCCCAGTCAGGGGCAAAACTCGGATTTACAAGACGCATCGATTTTTTGAGCTGATCGATCTGATCAAACTCTTCATCGCTCAATTCGAAATCGAAAATGTCAATATTTTGCTCAAGATGTTCCCGGGATGATGCCTTGGGAATAGCTACAACGTTACCCTGCTCAATCAGCCACCGGAGGGAAACCTGCGAAGCAGTTTTTCCATATTTTTCACCAATTTGACGAAGAACTTCATTCTTTTCTACTTTACCCTTCGCCAGCGGGCTGAAAGCCGTCAGAAGGATTTCATTTTCGATGGCATAATCCAGGATATCGAGCTGATCAATAAAGGGATGAAACTCTACTTGTTCGCAAAATATAGGGGCCCGAATTTCTTCCCGGACTTTTTTCAGTAAACTCAGCGGAAAATTACATACCCCAATGTTCATGGCCTTTCCCTGATCACGCAAAACAAGCATGGATTCAATGGTTTTGCGCAAATCATACTGCTTGCTTGGCCAGTGAATCATCAGCAAATCGACATATGGCGTATCAAGCTGACGCAGATTTTCTTCTGTCGTTTGAAGTACATCATCGGAATCCAGATTCGTATGCCATATTTTCGTGGTCAAAAACAGGTCTTCTCGCGGGACCGTTGATATACCTATGGCCTCGCCGATTTCCCGCCCGTTTTTGTACATTTGGGCGGTATCAATGTGCCGATAGCCAATATCCAGGGCCTCCCGCACCACCCTTGTGCATTCGCGCTCGTGAAGTTTGTACGTCCCCAAACCTATTTCAGGTACTTCAATACCTTGAATATTTTTATACTGCATGAGTATTAGATAACTCCTATTTAAA